>CALCOP010000109.1 GCA_937897365.1 uncultured euryarchaeote | reverse complement strand
CCTCTCTGGTTGGCTCAACCTACCCTCCTTCAACCCACCGGCAGAGCCGTCACGGTTGTTATAGTGTCAATTGGATTTGTCTCATGTACATTCACATCCAAATGCGAGGACGTACTGTAGATGCTCGATGCCGAGAGGAAAAATTTGCTGAACTCCACGGAGAACATAGAGATACGGCACATCTCCACATCGCCCTCATATTCTGGCACGCGTGTTCGATGCTCTTTGATTGCTTTAAATCGAAAGTTCTTGTTCACGATTTGACCACATCTTGAGCCAAGTCTCAAGATTGGCATTAACTCCGGGTGGCTGTATTCTGCAACCACAGGCATTGGCATGACCGCCTCCAGTGGAATCCATTGCGGTAGCGAGACGAGAGAGATCGTAACGCCCTTGACCGTTTTTAAGAAAGGAATTAGCGTAAAAACTAGCGGATAAAGCGGGACGTTCGGGAGTTTCAATTGAACCATCAGCATAACCGTGTATGATACAGCAAGCATCCGCACGATCTCCTGCCCAAGCAGTCACCAAGTAACCATTTGAACGAACTCCTTTTTCATCCATTCGACAAATTGCAAGCCGATCAATAATTTCAGTGTACTCCTCGACGACCCTTTGAGCTGCTGCACGTTCAGCGCGTGCTCGAACAATATGAGGTACGATTTTCGAGTCCTGAAGGACTTCAGTTAAGCTTGCGCCTTGTGAAAGAAGATTGAGAACATGTTGCATATGTTCAGGTTCTCGTAGCGAAAGAGAACGAGAGAGTTGCAGAATTGGTCCATCTTCGATAAATTCATCTCGCGTAATGCGTCCGGAGTCGAGAGCGTCAACAACGGGCATTAGTTCTTCCAAATGCGAGAGGTCAAGATAGGGGCTCAATACATCATAGGCAAGACGTGCAGCTGATGGTGTGGCTTCCCAATGACAAGTACCTCCCTCATCAATAAATTTGGTTTCTTCCTCCTTCTCAGGGCGATTGGTGAGGTGGTGGTCGAGATACCACCCGCATTGAGGGTGAAATGGGAGATCAACCATCGCTGTAGAACGATCGATTAGTGAATCAACTGCACCGGAACGAATGAGCGCTGCATGTGCAAAGTGAACGTCTGCATCAGGATTTGCTGCCTTGAGGACTGCTGCTGCACACAGTCCATCGAGATCGGAATCTGCAATTATCCGAGTGAATTGTGGCAAGCCTGCTTTCTCCAGAGTCTTCGATGAGGATGCCATAGTGGCATGCGTGTGCACACTCGGCAAGAAGGTTTTCGAGGAATGATTCGCCACAATTGACTTGACCTATCGGTGTTCTGCTAGAGGCATGGAGACCTCGTGCGGCATCGTATTGGTCAATTATGGAACCGTTCTTTTACTCCAGTATCCTCAAGGCCATTGGGATTTTCCAAAAGGGCATGTCGAAGCAAGCGATGAAGACCACTACGCCACCGCTCGCCGAGAACTTCAGGAAGAAACCGGTATTGACGAAATCGAATTTATATCTGAATTTGTCGAACGCAGTGAATACTCATATTGGCACAAGAGCCGGAAACGGACGAAGCAGGTGTTTTGGTATCTGGCCGAAACAGAGCGACTAACCGTTAAG
This sequence comes from uncultured euryarchaeote, assembly GCA_937897365.1. Lineage (GTDB taxonomy): Archaea > Thermoplasmatota > Poseidoniia > Poseidoniales > Poseidoniaceae > MGIIa-L1. Next base: position 14,741 of record CALCOP010000109.1, on the reverse strand, counting down.
CTCTCCAATGAACATCGCGGCCATATGTGGCTCGATTGGGAACAAGCAGATGAACAACTTTCTCACGATGCGACAAGAGGTGTTCTGAGAAAGGCTCATGAACACATGAAAAAACTTGGAAAAGATTAGATTTGTTTGAAATCTTTATCGCTTTCGATTTGTTTTCGTATCAAAGATGCAACACCTGTTTCAGGACCCCTATGGCCGAGTGGTTTCCAGAGCGACTCAAGATTTCCAAGACAAGAACATACCCATCTTCCGAACACAAAAAGCCAATCCGATAAACGGTTGAGATAGATAAGTGTCAATGGCCGAACAGCGCCTTCGCCCTCGACTTCCAACAAATGAAGAACGCGACGTTCAAGTCGCCTTGTCACGGTACGTGTGAGATGTATCGTGGCCTCGGGACTCTGTCCGGATGGAAGGATGAAACTTGTAAGCGGTTCAAGTTGTTCGAGCCAAGCATCCATTTCTTCGAGTAAAACCTCAGCCTGATCTTCATTCAAGACAACCATGCCTTCGGGCAGATTCGAAGGAGGGCAGGCGAGTTCAGCGCCGAGATCAAAAAGTTCGTTTTGGATTCGTGGCAGGGCTTGATCTGAAATAGATTGAACACGCTGGATGGTAGAACTGCTGCCACCATCGCTGTGGGGTGGAAGACGTCGAATTTCCATCAAACACATACCAAAAAGGGCGTTTAACTCGTCGCATGTACCGACCGCTTCGAGACGTGGATCGGATTTTGAGCGACGAGAACCATCAACAAGTGAAGTTTCGCCTTCATCTCCAGTGCCTGTATAGACTCGTGTGATGCGTACCATTTGTCTGCCTCAAGCTACCCGAAGTCATGCTTCTATGAGTGGCTTTCGGGCAAGGAAAGTTGAATGGAGAGGGTGGTACCACTCAATATCCTCTTCACCAAACCGCCATGAATACAAAGCGAGGTGCTGATCAACAACCCCATACCACTCCAATCGACCAGGTTCAAGGCAGGCTATGCGCGTACCTGTCTCTTCTATTTCGGCCGTTACATTTTGCCAATGGGCAACCAGTTCAGCCAGTTGTTCTGCAACTTCAACCACGTGCTCATTTTCAGCATCTAAACTTTCAAGGAGGACCTCGAGTTCTTCGGTGAGGTCATGAGCAACATCACTCATCGCTTGCAATTCCGCCAACAATCGTGTGACTTTAGGCAGATTTTTACGAGCATCATCAAGTGATACGATTTGGGCACCTTTGGGAAGTTCTCGCAAAGCATTCTCTTCATCAACCAATGAACATACGTCCATAGGTCGTCCTGTAAAGAAAGGAAGATCTGAATGTTCTTTCACATGTTACCCTTCGCTTGGAGGACCTTCAAGTCATCGGAAAGGATGTTTGATTTTGAGCGTTTTTGGGGGGTATTGAAAATAATCGACGACCTCTCTCAGACGGCTGGAACTGGGGATTGTAAATTTGGAACAACCTTGCGAGCGACTTTGAGTAGAAGTATTGATGCAATGCCTGCCCAGATAAACAGTTCAATGACCACAACCGCATAATACAACGGACCAAATTGTTTCAAGAGAACAATTGCGTCGTAAGGGACTCCATAAAATGCCATGTAAACGGCTTGTGAGAGGAGGCTTGCGGAGAACCAAATAACAACCGCAAACCAAAATATAGTGCCTAATTCCCAGTCATCTTTCATCGCTTTCTCTGTTGTCATGTTTCAATATTGTTTTTCAAACACTTAAGTTCTTTGTATTCTTGCGTAAAAAAACACGGAAAATATGTAATTAATTTCCTCATCGGGGTTTTTTATTACCTGAAAAGGGACTATTCTTGCTCTGTGTGTCGAATTGGCGGAAGAAGATGAATGGCAGAGGAATCAATTCGTTCAAGTGCATCGTGAATAGCGAGTATCCATTCATTCGCAACCGCCTCTTCACCTCCAACAGAAATTAATGAGTCCAGCCACTCATCTGCAGTTGATTGATCTTCGATGAACAAGTGTATCCTGTGAAGGGCCAAATACGCCATAGGATTGAGGTGCTCTTCTTCTGCATCCCATCCTTTTTCGAAACATGCGATGGCTCCGTTTTCTCCATCAATTTGTCCACGCTGAAGGGCAACCATGCCTGCCTGGCTCCAAGCAAGAGGGAGCCTACCGATCAAAAGTCCACGGAATACAAGCCATGTTTGACCTCCACCAAGCATGACAAGTGAGACAAAACCAGACCATTGTTCAAATTGGTTCAAATCATCCCATGTCTGGACCATCAATCCACCAACGCCGACACAAAACAAAAAACCGGAAAAGGGTGCAAGCAGAACCTCTCTTCTTGTACGAACCAAATGGTGAATCCCGGCGAGAAGGCCAAATGAACCAACGCCGGTGAGCAAAACAAGGTGCCCTGTTACCGTTACTGGATTAGGCGCCATTTGCCCGACAGCGGCCATCGACGCGAGAGACAGTATAAACAAACCAAATCTACGAGACGGCCGGGGGAAGGGTTGGCTTTTCGAACCGATAAATAACAAAAGTCCAACAACTGCTTCAAAACAAACCAATATCCATTGTAGGGTATTGGTCTCAAATGCAAGCATAATATGCCCCTCACCTCTTCGAAGAAACGGCGCTTTTTGACCCTTTGCTAAGCCTTATGATAGGCAGTTCCGCGCAAAATCTCGGTAGCACGATACAATTGCTCAACGAGCAAGACACTGGCTAATTCATGCGGAAATGTCATCATAGAAAGTGAGAGACGCGGAGCTTTGTTCGATATACTGCTTACAGGCCACCCTTGTGCAGGACCCACTGCAAGGTGGGTATCCTCAACAGCTATATTCCAACCGTGAACTTTCTTTGAGAATTGAAGTGAGTCAAACATTTCTCCACGCTCGTCCATGTAGATCAGGTTCCCCTTTTTCTTCTCCAGTAACGCCATATATCGCTCCGTGGACAATTTATCGGAGTGATACTCCAATCGGATGCCTCGCGCACCCAACCGTTGAGCATACATCTCAAGGAGTTCGCGGTTCGTATTCTCCTTTGGTTTGCCATGAAGATGCACTGTAATCCTTGCCATAGTTTCGCCAATTCGTCCTTATTGATGAATCCAGCATACGCACAGCGCAAAATCTCATAGGGAAGAGCCTGCCAATCCTCGACATGGGTTGGTGGCCGTTTGGGCGGAAATCGAAGAGCAATCGCGCCCCAGTAAGAGACCCGCTACTGAAAGATAATCGTATTCTTATTTCCGAACTTCGAGATGCGTGTGAATTAAATTTCGATAACCCCGAGGAAGCACGTAGACAAATACGCCGAATGCAAGTCGAATGGAATGATTCAGCGCAGCACGGCGTATTGAGTGATGTCAACAGAAGCGGGCTTGAAGCTCGCGCATTTCGTTTGTTGACCTGCGATGACCGTGAATGGATGGCTTGGCTCGATAATCTCGAGTTTTGGAAGCCCGGTTGGAAGCCTGAGAATGATGACGAGGATTGAAGAAGGAGTGGCACTCCGCGAACATCAATGAGTCAAGCACTTACCCTCCACATGCTTCATACCTGTCCATTCTGTTGGAAGGTTCGAGGTTTGATTGAGCATTTGAAACTCGATGTCAACTATGTCGGTGTGAATGGAATGAGAATCAAAAAAGATGTCAGTTTTGCAGGTGATTGGGGGAAAGTTCCGATCCTCACCGATGAGTCAGGTGCCTACCATGTCGACTCTACCCCCCTGCTCAAACATATTGATGCCACCTACAATTCAGGAAAACTTGCTGCACTCGGCGATGCCGAGCGTCAAGCAGAATGGCTTGATTGGGCTGATACGAAAATGTCGAAAGCAACGATTCCAATTCTTTATGGAAGCATCGGTTCCGCACTAAAAACGACTGTCAAAATCTCAAAAATCGAAAAATTTGGTTTCTTTGCAAAGAGATTGTATGCGTGGGCTGGATTCCCAATTATGTGGGGGATTATCGCCCGAAAAAGAGTAAAAAAAGACGGTCGTAAACCGAAAAAACTCTGGCACGATTTGTTAACTGAGTTTACCACTGCCCACAACGGCAAGAACTTCTTTGGCGGCGACAGCCCTGATCTCGTTGACTTCTCTGTATTTGGATACATGCGCTCAATCTCTCCATTCCCACAATTTACACAATTAGAAGACCATGAGATGGGAATGGCATGGTATCGGCGAATGGAACAAACCATCTGATGGGGTGAGAAATTGCCAATTCAATATCGAGGTATTGAATTTGAATCTGTCAAAGCAGGAAACGTGTTTCTCGGTACTGAAAAGGGCGGATGGATGTATGGAGGTCAACGCCCACGCCACGAAGTTCGTTGTCCTGAATTTTATATCACAAAAGTTGTATTGTCGCAACGACAACTGAAAGAGCTACTTGATATCGAAAGCGATAACATAACCTTAGGTGGAGAACGAATTCAACAGATTTGTACAAATCTAACCATGGGGATAAATACCGATGAGATTGGTATAGACGCTGAAAAAAAGTGGGAAGTGCGTTGCCCCAGTGAAGGTGAATGGAGGCGAGCGCATGAACTGCTTGAACTCAGATTAGAACCTGGAAAAATCGAAATCCTAGCCGATGGTGTTTCGGATAACTATCGCGGTGCTATGATGGATGGTCGCCCTCGGTCATTTGAGGGACTCGGTCCGATGGCACAACATCGTGCAGCTATCGAAACTCACCCTCGACAAGAAGGTGTCACTGCTCTCTCAAGCGCGCCAATGGATCGTGAATTAAGCGAAATTGTCATTCGCCTTGTCATAACACCAATCCGAGAAGTAAAGGCCGTTCGAGTACCATTGAATGCTGATTTTTCTGCCAACATTCGAGGAGAAATTTTCTGGACATTTCTACTCGGAGTTATACCATCATTTGCGATTCCAATTGCAAGAGGCATGGGGAGTTATGCCACAACCGGCTGGGCAAACCTACTGTTCGGAGGATTGTGTGCAGGTTTTGTCACTGGGGCTTTTTGGCGACCCAAGAGACCGACAATACTCTACGACGAGGCAGAAAAATTAGTCGTCGATTCGAGGCGTGACTAAAGTTTCCCAATACGAATCTTGACGTATAGCATCTGCAGCACATATTGCTGCCATGTTAACGATATGTCGAACACCATCTTGGCGAGCGACGAGTTGAACGGGTTTGTCCATTCCCTCCAATATTGGACCAGTCATTTCCGCATCTCCGAGTTCCTCAAGCAACTTGTAAGCGATATTCGCTGCTGCAAGATTAGGTAAGACAAGGACATTTGCGGGACCGGTGAAATCCATAAACGGATACTCTGTTTGGACATCACCATTCAACGCAGTATCCGCTTGCATTGGACCATCGATGACGAGTGACGGGTCAAGTTCACGTGCAAATTCAATCGCGTCTTCGATTCGTTCGGAACGTTGGGCTCGACTTGAGCCAAAATTAGAAAATGAGAGCATAGCCACCCTGGGAGCAACTCCAAAACGACGAGCGACTTTCGCAGTTTGAACTGCTATTTCAGCTAATGTTCGACTATCTGGATATACGTTTACAGTAGCGTCTGCAAGGAAAATAGTTCGTCCTTTGACATTCATCATGTAACATCCAACCACACAATGAGCATTTTCATCAGGCCCAATGAGTTCAAGAGTTGGTCGTAGAACATCGCCGTAATTCCGACTAACACCGCCAACAAAGCCATCAGCATCCCCGTTCATGACCATTTGACTCGCAAAATAAGGGCGCGATTTCAGCAACCTTTGGGCATCGGGATATGTCATTCCTTTTCTGCTCCGCCTTTCCATCAATTTCTCAGCAAAGACTCCTTTTCTACGCTTGTCTTTTCTTGGGTCAAAAACCTCGTATTCGAAATGTAAACCAAGTTCATCGATCATCCGTTCGATCCTCTTCACGGGACCAAGTAAAATGGGATAACAAATTTTCTGATCGACCAATTGTGCAGCTGCTCGAAGGACTTTCTCATTATCGCCTTCTGGGAAAACAATGCGCTTTCCTTTTCCTCGCACTTGATTAATCACGTGCCTCATAATGGAATATGAGAGTCCGAGTCGTGCTTCCAATTGTTCTCGATAATCTACAATAGAAAACTCATCGGGTTGAACTGCAGCAATGCCTTCTTCAACAGCGGCTTGTGCAACCGCCGATGCTTCCCAGATCAATACTCTTCGATCGAACGGTTTAGGAATAATGTATTCCGGACCGTATTGCATCGTTGCACCGTCATAAGCGGCTGAAATATAATCCGGAACAGGTTCCTTAGCAAGTTGAGCAAGTGCGTGCGTAGCAGCCATTTTCATACCTTGAGTGATGTCTCGAGCGCGCACATCAAGGGCGCCCCGGAAAATATACGGGAATCCCAAAACATTGTTCACTTGATTTGGATAATCGGATCGACCTGTTGCAATAATTGCATCATTTCGGACTTCAAGGATTTCTTCTGGTGTGATTTCAGGAGTGGGGTTGGCAAGTGCAAAAATTATCGGCTTTTCAGCCATTGATGCTACCATTTCTTTACTCACTAAACCGCCGCGAGAAAGACCAAGCATGACATCGGCATCTTGCAATGCGTCTGCTAAATCACCAGCCTCTCGTTCATGGGCAAAAGGCGCCTTGTATTCATTTAATTCACCAGCCTCAAGGCGAGATTTAGTGACAATTCCCTTACTGTCGACCATCGAAATATGCTCTCTCTGAACACCAATCGCGACATAGTGATTCGCACATGCAATCGCACTTGCACCTGCCCCGATGACAACGACTTTTATGGCGTCTAGACTCTTTTGTTGGAGTTCAACTGCATTCAGTAATGCGGCTGCAGAAATAATCGCAGTCCCATGCTGATCGTCATGCATTACTGGAATATCTGTTGCCTCTGCGATTCTACGTTCAATTTCAAAGCACTCAGGGGCTTTAATGTCTTCAAGATTGATACCACCAAAGGTCTTGGAAATATTAACGACGGTCTCGATGAACGATTCGGAGTCTTCGGTATCGACCTCGATATCAAAGACATCAATGTCTGCAAATGTCTTGAGAAGAAGCCCTTTTCCTTCCATGACCGGTTTACTCGCAAGGGCGCCTATGTTTCCTAAACCAAGTACAGCAGTTCCGTTTGATATGACTGCAACTAAATTTCCTTTCGAAGTGTAACGATAAGCGTCCTCTGGCCGTTCGGCAATATCAAGGCACGGATAAGCAACACCGGGTGAGTATGCCAAACTCAATTCGTGCGCAGTCGAGTGAGGTTTTGTTGGTACAACCTTAATTTTTCCACGAGGTTTAGCTTCGTGGTATTCCAGCGCTTCTCTTCGAAGTAAGCGTTCTTTCTTGTTGAGACTCATACTTCGACCTTAACCGTCGAAGGCAGTCTTAGGTTTGAGTCTTGCGTGATGAGAAGGGGTTGACATGACTGTCTGAACACATACTTTGGTTCTCGGTAACGCACGCATTCAAAACGAAGAGAAGGGTATTCTAATTCATGAAATGAAGGATGAAACTGTGATACCTGTTCACACGATTGAGGGACGCGTTCAAATACCCTAAAACTCCGATTGGGCTTGATGACCCTCAATGCGAACGCTGCGGCCCTGCCTCGCGACTCTCGAAGAGCACTGCTCATGGTCGTACTGATGTTACTTTCATCATCTGCTCCAATACTCACAATCTCTGGCGTTTCTGCTCACGAGTCTGCTTTTGACACCATCTGGCCTCAAGAAGGAAGCAACGACACTGGATGGGTTCAACTCGATGCTGTTGGAGCCGACCCTTCAACCGGTAGTCAAGCGAGCGCCTCATGGACACTTGAATTCGCACCAGGAGCAGATTTGTCGAATGTTTCATTCCAAGTCCGCGTTGATGGAAGTGATGGTTTGATGATTGAAGAGCCAATGCTTGTAGCAAGTGATATTGGCGTTAATCTACTGGACTGGAGAGGTTTGGGGATGCTCGGTTCTCAGGATAGTTTTGCAGGCCCGAACCCATACACCGGTCGCATGAATCCAAACAGCGACTCGGGAGCAACTTGGACGCTCCCCAGCGACGCTGAAATTACTGAACTGGTCATTGAGGCACTTGCCCCTGTGGACCCCGTTGTAGCATTGGCGCCGTTGGAACTCAACATTGTAACACATGCCATTCATCCAGATGATGGAAGAATGTATCTGGCAATAGATGATGTCATCTTGACATTGGATTACGCGAACGACCCTATTGTTATCGATGTGCTTGAATTTGATTCGGAAATTAACGATTTGGTCATGGACTCAGCCAACAGGTTGCTCCATGTCCTTACTTCAGATGGCCTTTTCTTCGCTTTTTCTCTTGATGATACAAGTGAGCAAACTGCCCTCCCGACCCCACCTGATTCTCAAACATCGCAAATGCCCTTCGACCAATTTATGATTGCTTCCAACGGATTTGTCTATGCTGCAAATCAAGATGGGATTGCACAGTGGGATGGCCTTGGTTGGACAGCTGCAATGTCAAAAACAACACCACAGGAATGCCTCGACATGATTGAAGTGGATAATGTCCTTTACGTCTCATTTGACGACGAGGGTGTTGTTCGTTGGGATTTGAATTCTGGAAGCGCTTTGACAACCTGGTCCACCGCTAACAGCCTTCACTCAGATGAAGTTACTGAAATGATGGTTTCTGGGAATCAACTCTTGCTCGCCTCTCCAAGCAACGGATTAGCAAGATATGATTGGAGTTCAGGTTTTTGGCTCTCGACATGGAATGATGGAAACTGGCTCACGAGCAACACCATCAACGGCATGGTTCGCTCAGGTAGTGATCTCTTCATTCTGAGTGGAGACACATTGCATGAATACGACACAACTGTTGGCGTCTTTTCTTCATCACAACCAATATCGAGTTTTGGATTGACGGGTGACGGGCAAGATTTCATCGTATGGCCTGCTGCTGGAACGAGAGCTCCCGCTACTGAAACTTTGTTACTCGGGAACGGATTCGGCTCATTCGCTGAATTAATTGCTGGCTCCACGCCGCTTCAAACAGGAACACTGCTCATTGGAAGTGGCCCAACCTCATCCGGAATGCAAGATGCCACCGAACTCGACGGCGTGGTCTTTGTTGCTGCTGATGATTACATGAATCGTTTCGATACACAAGCTTCCCGTTGGCTCCAACCCGTTTACCTTGGAACCACAGTTAATCACTTGATGAACGATGGATCACATGTCTTCATCGCTTCCGAAAACGGATTACATCAAATGCATAAAAACGGAACGTTACTCCAAACTTGGGATTCTACAAATTCCGGCCTGCTCGATGATGAAATCATACGAGTTGATTCCGATGGATCTACTGCTGTTGGCATTACGGGAGAAGGTCAGATGATTGCGGTAGACCTTACCGGATCCGCTACCGCATCTACTCCTCAATACGATTCTCCAGCTGTCGATTTAACGTTGTTTAGCAATACCGTTCATCTTGCAACTGATGGTGAAGGCGTTCTTCGCTATGATTTGTCGAATGGTACATGGCTCACCCCGTGGATATCAACCGGCGTCAACGGTGCTGACAATGTTCCCGTAGCAGTTACCGGCGACATACTTTACTTCGGAATCCCAGGCTACGGAGTTGCTCGAAAAGACCTCTCAACTGGCGAATTAATGACCCCCCTAACCGAAGTAGGTAATTCTGCGGGTCAAGGCTCTTCTACCGGAATACTTCCAACCGACAACATCTATGCACTCGAAGCCGATGGAAGCGAGCTCTACATTGGAACCAGTAATGGTGCAGTCAAATGGGATGGTTCGAGTTCATCTTCATTCCAAACAGGAGGCAACTGGAATACTCGGCCACAACAGTATTTCGATTTCGCCGTTTCAGGAGGTACGGTCTATGCGGCAACAAATATCGGCGTATGCGCATGGTCGAGCAATCAAGTTTCTTCATCAAACCCCGATTGTTTGAATGTGTATGATGGAATGCCAAACTGGGCCACCTACTCTGTTGAAGCAGATGGTTATGGTTACATCTTTGGAGGAACAACTTCCGGAGTTGGAATTATCACTGCATCTCCTTACGAAGTAATCGGTGAATGGGAGGCAGGAGAACAAACTCAAAATGCACCTGTTGAAGTCATTGGCGATATTGCTTACATCGGACTTGACGGAATAGGAATTGCTCGTTACGATATACCCAACAACGCCTGGTTGACTCTTTGGACTGAAGATAATGTTTTGGATGGTGGAAATGAAGAGGTCACTGGCTTGGTTGCTGATATTAACCCGGGACAAATATGGATTGGCGGTGATGACGGTTTCCAACTGCTCAACACAACGACTGGTGCAGAGGTCTATGATATCGAAAAGTCGAGTAGTTTGTTTGCTGGAAATGGCAATCCTCACGACATGCTCGTTGATGGAGATGTCTTGTATTACAACGACCGCACCAGCAGCGACAACGTATTCCGAATTGACATCGCTAACTATGCGAGTTTGAGTTCTTTGGATGCAGGTGCAGAAGTCAACGAAAACGGTGGCGATGTAAACGGTATGAACATCGTCGATGGCAAACTCATGGTAAGCGTTTCATCTGGACAATGGTGGAATACTGATGGTTCTGGAGGTATCGCGCAATGGGATATTTCAAGCGGATCGTGGGATAACAGCATCCTACCAATTGGACAGGTAGACCGAGTCACTGCATACAAATCTACTTCAGGCAACATGTGGGTATCGTGGGGCGAAAGTAATCTTGAACTCATCGCTGCAAACGGAACGACCATAGATTCATGGGATGATGATGATTTTGACTTCCCAATACGTGAAATTCTCGAATACAATGGAGAAGTCTTGTTCGCAACTGAAGATGGCGTAGCACGATATAACGAGACAACCAACCAGTGGCTCACAATGTGGGAAGAAGGAAACGGACTTCCAAACAATGCTGGAAGTAGAATCTACGAATTATGGACTGATGGGACACACCTTGTCACCGGTGGTGGCGATGTCAATGGTTTTGGACAATTCCAAGGCGGAGCAGTGTCTCATTGGGATGGAACAACATGGAATCAATTTGACTTAGGACAAAGTGGGACACCGAATGGTTACCCGCTTTCTATGGCGATGTGCGGTGGAGTCCTCAACATTGGAATCTATGCAAACAATGGTGGAGTTGCCCGACTTGATTTGGCGAACAGTACAATGGTCGGCTCCTTTACTCGCGCTGATTGGAATGAAGGTTATGGCGAAGTTGCCGGCGTTGCTTGCGATACAACTGATACACTCTACGTTGCTTTCTATGAAGATGAGGCGGACGTCAAGAAATACAGTTATTCGACTGGCTCTTGGATTACTCCAATTACTTCTGTGAGCAACGGTTTACCAAGCGACCGAGTTTGGTGGGATGCTATTGACTATGCAAATGGGCAACTTGTTCTCGGACACGGAATCGGATTATCGGGCAGCAACGTCATCGGTGGAGGATTCTCGCTTATTTCCAGTTCAGGGAACTCAAATGCTCAAGCCAGCGTCAATGGTGCAGGTTCATCTGTAACCTCCTTCCAATGGTTGGGAACTGAATGGTTGGTCGGTCAAGCAGGCGGGTCGTCTGGATTTAGTAAGGTCGAAACGATCAGTTCGCTCGGCCAAAACACCGTTGCGACTCTCCCTGGACTTGTAAGCGGTCAAGTAACCTCGATGAATGGCAATTCAACCCACCTATGGGTCACAACTGCGGGAACAAATCAAGGCCAAGGTCAATCAAGTGGTGCAGGATTGCTTCAAGGCGAATGGCAGACTGATGGCTCAATTTTATGGCAAAACGGATGGACAATGGCAGCAAACAGTAAGGCCCAAGATACCGAATTAATCGGCACAGATCTATACATTTCCTCAACGCCAACTGGATTGTATAAACTCGATACGCTTACCGGTGTTGTCACGCGGTTAAGCGGCGGATTACACGGTTATCTCGATGGAATGGTGCTCGATGGAACTACCCTCGTTCTCGGACTCATGGGTAGCGGCGGCTCTGCGCCAGGTGTGCAGCTCTACGACATCCAGACTGGATATGGAAACGGCAAATTATTAGGAGGACTACCATCAAATGGAGTCAATAATTTCGCTGCCACTTCCGACATCCTCTACATTGCTACTAATGGCGGTGTAGGTCGTTGGGATTATGCTGCAGTTGACTGGATTAACCCCCTTACAACGTCTGATGGATTACCTACCAATGTTGTTGAAGACATTTTAGTTGAAGGCAACTCTCTGTGGATGGCTACACCTGCTGGTTTAGTCGAAATGAATCTTACTACGAGTGCAACAACGCTCTATAATTCAGCCTCGGGACTTATGGGCACTTCAACCATGTCGCTCACGACATATGCCTCATCAGCACTCCCAACTACCCTGTTTGTTGGACACGATGGTGCTGGAAATGAACGGCCAGCTGTTACGACAATAGATTTGAGTTCAGGCATACTTACAGGGCATGAATTTGACCAACTACCATCCAATAATGTCGATGCATTAACAAGCGATTACTGGGGTATTCATATTGCAACTGATATCGGTCCAATGACACATTGGAACAGTACTTCTTCCTTCTTTGAAAACGGGATTCCTTCCTACCAAGTCTTTGGTTGGCCTGTACAAAAAATGGTAAGCGATGGAGACCACATCTTGGTCTTTGGAGGAAATGGCGTCTCAATTGTTGAAGCACGAACGAACTCACATCAAAACATCAAGATGATTTCGATGCCGATGCTTACTGGTGGAACGATTTCTCCTGATCACATTTGGCTAACAACCGATGGTGACGGGTTGTATGGTTACGAAAATAACCCGCAATATACCGAGATTGAACGCGTATCAATCCGATATGCTGATCCTCTTAATGTTGGATTTAATCTTGTCACTCAAGACATCACAGACATGACGCATCCAGGCATGAGTATCACGTTAGCAGACCTGAACTCGACTGTTACACTCGACCCCACACTCGGGGTTGTAGGAACAAATGGAATTATGTTCCAAACCGTTCCACTTGCATTCACGTCTCCTATCAACAATGCAGCCACATGGGCTTATTCGAAGAGTCTCAAATACAACGCTACAATTGAACTGAACAATAATCCTGACTTTGAAACAACCCTTCAACTCGCAGTGGATAATGGCGTCATTGTAAACGGAACCCAATTCCTACAAATGACATTGCGTTCACCTTCCAACGGCTCCATGCATGTCCGTCTCATCTACGATTATGTCCGAACTGAAACCCCAATCACCATGACTGACCTTATCGATCGACCTGACGATGGTGGTGGCGCGTTGTTGGCGAATTGGAGTTTGGTACATGACGATAACTTTGCTCGATATTTAGTCTATGTCAATGAAGGGCCGTTCGTTACCCAAAGTGGTTTGCCACTAACTGTTGGTGACCTCGCAGGACGAACAATTGACAAAGCGATATCATTGCATAGCCGTCTCTCAAGTGAAGTCACTACCGCAAATGGATCCCCACTTATCGACGGAGAACTGTATTACGCTGTTGTGGTGGTTGAATACGATGATGGGCACTTAGGAACCCCCTCTGCTATCATGGGTCCTGCCTCACCGAGCGATGAAGTTCCGCACTCTCCACGATGGGCAGATGCAGGCCCCCACGAAGGAGGATCTGATGGTGATCTTGAAGTTGAATGGGCAAGATGTACTTCCATTGATCTTGCAGGAACCATGATTTATGCATCGACCAGTACACTAACCGATGTTCTCGGATTAACACCAGCAGCTGAGGTCGACAAGACTGAAGGAAATACGACGGTCTTGTCACTGGATGCTGGTCAACCGTATTGGCTCGCCCTTACCTGTGCAGATGAATCTGGACAAGAGGATATCATGAATCCAACAATCATTGGTCCTGTAGTGCCTACAGGAGGGCTCAATGATAACACTGCGCCGCCCAAGATGGAAAACGTCGCTGCAATTGATACACCAGATGATGATGGCGGCCGAATTACCGTTTCATGGGATGTGAATCCTGCTGATGATTGCACATTCTATGCCATCTTTATCCGATTGTCATCCGGAGGAACCGACACTGAAACAATCCCCTCTGCATCTGTCGCAAGCGATCAATTTTCTCAAGCGGAAATCGTTGACGACTGTTCGGAAGATTCGACGATTGTCAACAATATCGATGGCGTTGCACTTCAAGACGGGCAAGCGTATTACGTCGGTGTCGTCGCTTACGACGATTGGCTGAATGCCAACCTCAACGATGTAGATCTCGTCAAGGTTACGCCTCTGCGAAACACTGCAGGAAGCGGTTCAGTTCCTGATAGAGTGAACGCTGTGAATGCCTTTGACCACCCTGATGATGACGGAACTTTAATCGATGTCATCTGGTCGATCTCTGATGCAGATGATTTCTCTCATTACATTGTCTGGGTTGCAGACCGCCCAATATCTGACCTCTCTGCTGCTTGGGCGGCATTTGGAGATGATGAGGGGTTGTGTGGATGTCTAAAGGTCAACAAGCAATGGATTGATGAAGATTACAATCCAATTGAATTACCGATTTCAACTGCACTGTATGGTGGTAATTCGATTATTGACGCCGTGCCTGAAATCATTAAACCCGATATCGAACTTTACGTCGTCGTAACTGTTCATGACCTTGCTGGAAATGTTCATCTTACGAACCTGCCACAGGCGGTTGTTGTCCCGATTAACAACTTACAGG
>CALCOP010000108.1 GCA_937897365.1 uncultured euryarchaeote | reverse complement strand
GTCGGAGCGGCTACGTCGGGGATTGCAAATCCTCTTACCTGGGTTCAAATCCCAGCCTGTGCTCTTCTAATCAAAACTCTTCACAAGTCCCTTTTGACGCGCAGTCTTGATATCAAAGAACAGATTGGTTTGCTTTATCCAAAGTAGTCTTCATTTGGAGGTCCCGCTTATGCCCGAAATTAACCCTGCTTTGGAAAATGTTGGCACAGGATTCGCTGCATTCCTCTCCCCACCCGGTCCTGAAGTGATTCGTTTTACGGTAGGGCAGCCTGATTTTGATACTCCTGAACCGGTTGTTGAGGAAGCAAAGGCAGCCCTTGATCGAGGTGAAACTGCTTACACCCGTACTCAGGGTTCAGTCGAATTATGTCAGGCGGTCGCCAAGCATCTCTCAATCCATGACATTGCCGCAGATCCAGACGATGTCGTTGTTACGCCAGGATGTAAACAAGCGGTACTCTATGCGATGATGGCGACATTAAAAGCCGGTGATGAGGTATTGCTTCTCTCTCCTGCATGGCCTTCATACGACGGTATGCTCAAACTTCTCAATTGTGTCCCAATACACGTACCCGTTCGCAGAGACAACTATCATCCAGACTTTAACGCTCTTGAAAATGCTGTTACGAGCAAAACAAAAGCGGTCATGCTCAATTCACCGAACAACCCTACTGGAGCAGTCTACACCCCGCAAGAAATTCAACAACTCCTTGATTTTGCTAAGAAACACGACTTATGGATTATTGATGACATGATTTATGCCACCTTAGCATGGACGGATTACCCCTATACTTCACCAAGTTCACTACCCGGAGGCTCTGAACGTACAATCACCATAGGGGGATGGTCGAAAGGTTGGGCGATGACGGGTTGGAGATTGGGGTGGATTACTGGCCCAAAACGTGTCATAGATGGTGTCAAAAAAGTCAATGTGAGTGCAGCAACACATGTTGCAACATTCATGATGCCTGCGGCTACAGTAGCTCTGAGTCTGCATGAAGAAACGGCAATGATGGCCGCATCGTTCAAGGAACGTAAGGGGATTATTCACAAGTTATTGACGGAATTACCAGGCATCACCGTCCCTGAACCCGAGGGTGCTTTCTACGCCCTTTGTGACATTCGAGAAACTGGAATGTCGGATATCGAATTTGCGACGAGGGCGTTAGAAGAGGCGGGTGTTCAATTAATTCCGGGTTCATTGATGGAAGGTGGAGAAGGTTTCGTTCGGATTTCCTACGCTACATCTGCCGAAAATATTCGTGAAGGTGTCCGCCGATTAAGCGTGTGGCTTAACTCGCTGTAATTCGATAGAGCGTGCCTCCACCACCGAATGTAGCGTAATACAAATTGCCATCTGGCCCGAAGTCTCATCATAGCAGCAATTCAAAATTCACCGGTTGCTGCAAAAAACGCAAACATAGCACCGTAGAACAAAACTCCTAACAAAGCTAAGCCAATTGAAATCCAAGATACGACCTGTGCTGCTTTCGCAGTTCCAGCATCTGGATGTCCGGGTTGACTATTTGTGGTCGCCAATGCGCCATTCGCCAAGAGAAGACCTGGGACTGCGGTACAGACTGAACAACCAACAATGCCAAGAATACCTAAGACAAGTGCGAGAGTTGCTTGAGTAGGAGCAAAATAACCCATAGCCATGCCGGGTTGAAGTGGTATTTGATTGGGGGCTTGACCAGGTTGCTGAGCCCAGACTCCACCTTGAATGACCTGCTGCTGAGGAGGAGAAGATGGATTTTGAGGGGGTGCGCCTTGCATGATAACGGGTGAGTTGATTATTTACATAAACATTTCATAGTTACAGATTTTATAAATCTGCAAATATTAAAATTGCTATGAAGGCAACGAAAATAAGCATTAACCCAAGCGTAATCCAACCAACGACTTGGGCAGCCTTAGCAGTCCCCGTGTCGGGATGTCCTGGCATACTTCCGGCAAGATTGGCTGCGCTGTTCCCCATGACAACACCAGGAATTGCGAGGAGCCCGCAGAGTGGGAAACAAGCAAAGCCAGCAGCTAACCCGACGATTGACAAAACCAAAGCGGTAGTTGCATTTGTTGAAGGGTAGTGTCCGACTTGCAGGCCTTGTTGCGGAAAGGCGGATTGCTGAGGAACATTATCCCATACACCGCCTTGAATGATTTGTCGGGGTGGGGGAGTACTTTGCATTGTCTCATCTCGCTCTTTAATCATGGCTTAACTCGATGAAAGCAGAAGTGTTTCGCAATCGCCGAGACGCGTACGAGCGACGGTGTGGTCGGGGTCGATCGCCAGTACTGCTCGCCATGCAGCTGCGGCTTCCTCATGACGCTCTTGATGATGAAGAGATGCAGCAATATGGAGGCGCGCATCAAGGTGATTCGCATCACAACGAACTGCTGCTTGGAAGTCATCAAATGCGGCATCCGGTTCTTTCAATTCAAGGTAAAGCAGGCCGCGTTGATGCCATGCTGGTGCGTGGTCTTGGTTCAACCGAATCGCTTCGTTCAGCGGACCTTCCGCTCTTTCAGGTCGCTCGAGTGAGAGATAACATGAGCCAAGTTGGGTAAGGGCGTGGTAGTGGTGGGGTGCGGTTTCAAGAACCATCTTCAAGTCGTCTCTCGCATTTTCCCATTCGCTCAAAATCATGAAACCTTCAGCTCGGCGCAGGCGGGCAAGAAGAAGAGAGGGGGCAAGGTCGAGGAGAATCTCTGCATCATCGAGAACTTTTCTACCCTCTCCCATGGCCTTCAGAATACTGCAACGGTTCAATCGTGCACGGATATGGGTGGGGTCTGAAGCAAGTGCTTCATCGAAGTGCATCAAGGCTTTGTCAAGGACGCCAGTACGTGCTGCAATATTGCCACGTACGTAACTCACAGTAGCAGAATCTCCGTAGATTGCCGCTGCATCGATGTGCTTCGTAGCTGCTGAGATATCGTCAAGATCGAGTGCAAGAAGGGCTGCTTCCGATGCAGCAGATGGGTCTTCATCCGGCAACAGTCGGAGTGCTCGAGCAATGTCCTCCTCTGCGCCCGGCAAATCTCCGAGAAGACGCTTCGTTCGGGCAAGGCCAAGCCAAGCCACACCAGATTCACGGTCTAAGCGGAGTCCATCGTTGAACGCGGTGACGGCTTCTGCAAGTAAGATTGCATCGGTTTCACCTGTCCCATCACGGCCAAGGTCTGCACGGGCTAAATGCAAGCGACCCTCGATGACGTGGAGTAACGCATGATCGATGCCCAAAGGAGTTTCATCAAGCAGTTTTTGTGCCTCAGAAATCAACCCGTTTAACAATTTTCGACTGGCCATTCGTGCGCGCAATTCTGCATTGTCAGGGCTTGCCAGCAAAGCCCTGTCGAGAGACTCTTGTGACTCGGCTGGTTTTCCACTTGCGAGTAACAAGTCAGACTTTAAGAAAATCAATTCAGTTCCACCCGCATCAAGGGCTACGGCGTGTATGGCAGCTTTGAGTGCCTCATCCAATCGGTTTGCCATAGGGGCGAGTAATTTCGCAAGCAGGCCCCATGCTTCACCGTTTTGGCGATCGAGTTCAAGACATCGCTCGACTGCCTGTTGAGCTTTTCCGTGTTCACCGTCGTCATACAGCAATTGACCGTAACTACACCAGTCATCAGAGCGCCCTGGGTCATCTGCAAGAGCCTTCTCGATGGCCTCAAGAGCCTCAGAACGTGAGCCTGCCCGAGCACGAAGGCCGGATAAAAGAGAACGGTCTGCGGCAGTATCTACGCCTAATGCCTCAAGGCGTCGAACATCCCGTTCCGCTTCGGCGTCACCAAGTTTGGCAAGTAAATGAGCGTGAGCGCGCAAGAGTTCGGGTTGGTCAGGGCTGACTGTCATACGTGCTTCAAGCCAGTGCCTGCGAAGTTCTTCGTCGCCACGTAACAAGGCAATGTGTTCGAGTGCCTCAAGGAGATTCTGATTGCCTGGAGAAGAGCGGTAAGCGATACCAAAACATGATTCTGCCCAGTCGTATCGGCGAAGTGATAAGCAAGCATGGCCAAGCCTATGTGCTGCAACTGGATTCAACCCTAAAGATTCTGCATGTATTTCTCGGGATTGGAAGACATCCAAGAGACGGGTGAGCAGACTTTCCGTTGAGGATGATAACAAGGATTCTACTCCGATTTTAGATTCGGTTGAAAGAGGTGCGATAAGAGTTTCAAGGGCTTCTAAGGCTTCGATATGAGATGTTGCTTCGTTCTCGCCCCCTCCAGTCTCATATTGAAGAATGACTGAATGAACAAGGAGGGCGCCATCGATTTCGGGGTGTGTTGCGCGAAGAGCGTCAACCATGCCTGACATTTGCGACAGCTGATGTTGAAGGGCATTCACCTCCGAATTCAAATGTGAGAAATGTGCGGCTTGCCCTTCTTGCAGCACTACAGCGGTTTCAGATAAGGATTGAAGTCGCGCATCGGCTTTTCTTAGCCAAAATCCAGCGCCTCCGCCAGCACCAATACAAGCGAGTCCAAATACGGCAGTTACGGGGTCCATTGAGTCTCACCCGAACTTTGCCCCTTTATGGTCTGCGGAGGAATTGGTGTTGTGAAGGGTGTTTTCACTACCCCTCTCATTTTTCCGGAACATGTGCGCTTTTCCCGACCGACATATGAAAAGGGGTTGGAAAAACATACCAAATATGTACTTTCTTTGCTCACATTGAAAGGCTCTCGGAGTTCTTGAGTGGTTGGGGTCGAAGAATGGATGATGACAAAGACGATGAAAATCGCCCTTGGTATCATGAACGTTTGATGGACTTGGAGCATGAAGGCTGGAACATAGCCTCAATCGAGGACTTTCTTGCTGAAGATAAAGAATTAGAAACCGAGAGATGGGTCTATGTCGACTTTGCTGTAGAATTAGCTCAAGACCTTCTCGAACGGACAGGCTATCTCGGTGATGCCGCTTCACAACGCGCTGTAGAGCAGAGTGAACTGTGGGAAGAAGAGTTACGCGACCCGATGAACGCTGAGCGAATACTCGACGAGTATCGCTCTTGGGCAAAAGAATGGCGACCTTGGGAATTGATTTTACATGACGCCCTTCATGACTGGCAAGAAGCGAGTAAAGAGGAGGTGTACGCGTCAATCATGGCTCGATTCGATGCCCTTGACATATCGTCTCTACCTTCAACATTGATTCTTTCACCGCTTCTCTCAAATCCTGAAGCAGCAGCAGAGATAGACGAAGCACTCGCCGTAATTGAAAGCGATGAAAGGCGACAGCGCACGGCTATTTCTAACGCTGGGGCGATGTTGGTTGAAGCAGGCTTTGATGTGGACGGGCTTGAACAAATGCCAATCATAGAAGGTCTTGATTGGATTGCTCAACTCCATGATTTACATGATTTGCATGAAGAATTACGTTTGCTTATTGTAGAGCAAATTGCTCTGTTTGACCCTGATCTCGCTGCCCACCACGAGGACAGGCGAAAACAGTTAATCCAACAAACATCGCATGCTGAATTGAGGAAATTTCGATTGCAGATGGACGCAATTGCAGATAATTTGCACCAACGACTAGCGAATGTCAATGATTTGATAAATCGCTGGAGAGACAAAGGGATTCAGTTCCCACATGAGGAGAGCATTCGCCCGATTGAATTACTTGAATGGGAAACGAATCTTCCTGAAATTGAAGCTTCAATTCAAATGCACATGAATGCGCTTGAGCGTTGGAATCAAATCACTGCGTTATGGGAAGATGCCGCAAGTGCGGGCTCTCAATATGCAGGAGTACTCGAAAATACTGAGCAATTTATCGACCATGTCGACCATCTTGACCAGCAATGGAAGCAATACGAATTAGAAGCAATGATGATCATTGAACGGCATGAAAGTAGAGGGCTTGTCATGAGTGATTGGAGTGAAGAGATCCTACGAGACCCGAGAAGTGCCCTGCATCAACTGAAAAAGAATGAACATCGATTTGAATTGCGCCACAAATGTATTGAAGATTTGCTCAACATCGATACCTCGTTTGAGGGAGAACAGGAAGTTACTGCGAGAATTGGAGTTTTGAAAGAGTTGGATGTCGATGCAGATGTGTTGGAAAACACACGTGAATTGATAGAAACGCTGGCCAGACGAGGCGCAAGGCATCGCCTGATGTTGGACCAAGACTGGAGTGATTTAGTTGCTCAAGGTAAAGCGGATGAATCAATGCCAACTGCGCGTTTTAGCCTTCAAGAATATGAAGATGAAATCGGTCTCCTGCGAAGATTTGGCGCGTCATTATCTGCCTCAACAGATGGAAATTCAATTGTTGCTGGCGACATTCATGCCCGCCTAAAAACTCGTACCCGTCAAGAGTTGGCCAACCTTGAATCAATGGGTTGGAATGTTCAGCATCTGTTACACGAAGTGGAAGTTGACGTTGTTACAACTGCAAAAAAAATCAATGCCTTTCGCCCGCATGTCGTTGCTTATGCCCAACTTGTTCGAAGGTTGAGTCCATTACCGTGGCAAAGAGACGTCGAATTAGCACTCGAGGTCCAAGAGCAGTTGAAGGACCCAACCCAACTCGGACCACTTGCAGAGAAAATACCCCTTCTTGTCAAACACCTTGCGACACAAAGAAGTGAAGACGATTCTTTTACTTTTGAAGCGTGGCATCCTGCTAAAATTCGTCAAACACTCGTTCCTGTCCCAGAAAGTTATGAACGCCACACGATGATTCCAAAAGATGCTCTGGATGACGCCCATGAAGCGATTCTTGAAGCAATGGAACCTGAGAGTATCACGGCGGAAGCGGATATTGTTACTCATGAACCAGTCAATGAAATCCCTGTAGTTCCTCCGGAGGCAAAAATTGAACCTTTCGATGCAAAGCAGGAAGTTGTAAAGATTGAATCCTCCCCTCCTGAGAGAATCCCAAAAGAAAACGAGGCTGCCGAAAATGATTCAAACCCGATCGTCTATACCAACATAATTCAATTTCTTGAATCAATCGACCTCAATGATTTGATTGATGACGTAACGATGAATGGCGCAGATGCGTTACCAAATGTTCGACGTCAATTAGCAAAGCATGTTGGAATTACGCCACGTGATACTCGAATTGACCGAATGTTACGAATAGCGTTACGTCTGCTCCCTCAGAAGAAGGCATCAGATCTCTCAAATTCAGAATTATTAGCGAAGATTGGCGGCAATACAAAACCAATGAAACGATGGATGCGAGCACGTCTTGAAAATCGTCATTCAGGTTCTTCCGATAATTTCCTTGAAGATGCATTGGCTCTCGGTAAAGCACTGCATCGAATCCCCGGACCGGGTCATCCCCTCCCACTGGAAAGTGATGAATACGAACTTCCTGATTCAAGTGATACTGAGCAGCTTGAACATGAAGTTAAGCAACTCATTGCTCTAATGAACTTGCCCTCTGCAGGCGGAATTATTGCGTAATCAGGACAGTTCATTGAGCAAATCACTCTGCTCTTCTTCGGTCAGTGTTTCTTCCACTGGAGATCCTTTCACAGCAATTTCCGGTGCATTCGGAAGAGGGGCATCAAGAGGGATAGGCCCATCAGGTATTCCGAGAGGAGGGGGGAGGGGCATTGAGCCAGGACCATTCAACGGTGGCAGTGGAGCGATTGGTGGCAGTGGAGCGGCGGGCACCGGTACTGGTGGCGGCGGGAGAGGGGTTGCGGGTACTGCGGGTACTGCGGGTGCTGCCGGAGCCGGAGCTGGCGGGGGAAGCGGTGGTGCCGGTACTGTGGGTGCTGCCGGAGGTAGAGGAGAAAGGGGTTCTGGTAGAGTTTGTACCTTAGCAGTTGGCGGCCCTGGCATCGGTTCTGGGTCTGGGGGAATCGATTGAGGAGGAGCAGGAATTTGTGCAGGTTCGACGGGAGCTTCTTCCGTTGTGGCAGGGATGAGGAGCGGCGCTGGAGGTTGTTCGATTTGAGGAGGGGGTGTCGGTTGTGGAGGGGGCGCGGCAAGAGCAGCGTGAAGTTGCTCAAGCGTTTCGGTTTCCAAAGTACCGTTTCGAAGGAGACCTGCCATTTCCGAGCCAAGTAAAGCCATGCTTGCTCTAAAGAAAGGGCGGTTGGTGCCGTAACCACGTAAGGTGTGTGAGAGTGTACCTCCCGAATTTGTGAATTCAAGGTGATGGGTTTCAAGATGCATGACAGACCAATTCCACGCCCCTGCAGCCACTAAGAGAAATCCGATGAAATTGAAGACTGCCAGGGAAGAGAGGAGGAAAAGAGTTCCTAAAAGTCCAGAGCCGAGCCACAGAAACTGATGTTTATGCATCAATTCATTGTGTTGATGTTTGAATCCAGTAATTTCTCTTTTCATAGAAAGTGAAACTTTTAATCGTCGCTGTCCATCATCATCGAGGCGAGATTCAATGATACGAATAAGGTCTTCATCAACAACCAGAGACGTAGCCTTTCGCCCGTCAACAGTCTGTTGGAGTGGATATTCTGTAACTGTCTCGTTGTGGAATTGATGGAGGAGAGGTGCTGCACGTATGGGGAGTTTCCAATCTACATTTTTCGATACTGTAAGAGAATTTTCGGAATCGGTAGAGTTCAAATTCTCGGAATCATCAGGCGTTTCTTGTTCAATCTCTTCTTCGTGAACCTCGGGTGCTTCGACTTCTGTATTTTGGGGTTCCGTTTGCTCAGAATCCGAAGCACCGAAGAGATCGGCATCATCATCAGGCCAATCTTTGCTTTCACTCTCGCCCATACATCGACGAGAGTTGAGGCGATAGATGAAGGTAGCCGTCTTCAGCGGTGAGTTTCAGCCAACCACGATTTGATGCCTTCTCGCTCACCATAGCCTTTGCCAGCTTTCGTACCGATTACGGTTTCAATCGCAGATTCAGAAGCGATTTCGAGTGTTCGCTCACTGACTGGACCATTGAAAACTATAGCAATTGCTCCATCTGCACTTCCCGCAACTTTGGAGAGTGTTGAAGGGCCGACTGGTTCTGAAATTGTTCCATCAACCATAACAAGAACGGCTTTATTCTTATCGAGATTGTCGAGGTGATCAAACATCTCTTGAACTTCTGCAGGAGCTTCAGGAGATTCGTAAACTTCCTCCATGCCATCTGCCCAGTTCTTGTCAGGGACGCCTGCTTTTTCGTCATCTTCTGCTTGCTTCTTACCAAGGGTGTGAGCGAACTTTTTGGCCTCGACCTTCATTGAAAGGCACTTTGTAACAGTCTTCTGAGGGAGAAGTTCCCATTCTTGTCCGACTGGGGCTTGTGCGACAAAGTCGACTTTCATTGTCTCCATCAATTGACTGAAGAGCATCTCGCCACCACGGTCGCCATCAATAGCCAGAATAACTGTTTCTTTGCCGTTAGCAAGATCAATCAACTCTTGCTTCATTGTTCCAGCACCATCAGCGCTAATTGCGTTCTTCACGCCACAATTCAACAAATTGCGAACATCGTTTCGACCTTCCACGATAATCAGTGATGAGGAGGATTCAATATTCGGGCCGCATGTGAGTCCGTGGTAGCTTGTCGCAGTACCTGTCGTCATAACAGAACGAACTTCTTCGATAATTGTCTTGGATGCTGCTTCGCCAGAGTTGACGAGATTCAGTAGTAGTTCCTTTGCCCGGTCGACGACAGCTGTGCGCTTTGTCGCTCGGATATCTTGGATTTCTACAACAGAAATCTTTGCGTTGCATGGTCCTATTCGGTCAATCGTTTCAAGTGAAGAGGCAATAATTGCAGTCTCAACATTATCAAGACTGCTTGGAATGAGGATAAGTCCGTGTACCTTGCCACCTTTGGATTCAATCTCAACGTCAACATGCCCAATACGGGCCGTGCGTTGTAATTTACGTAATTCAAGTTCATCGCCAAGAAGGCCTTCGGTTTGACCCATGATTGCGCCAATAATGTCCTTTCGTTGAACTGTTCCATTTACTTTGATATCAGCACGGATTTGATATTTCATTGCCTTGCCTTGCTTTGAGCCGCCTGAGCGACCACCTGAGTTGTGTTTTCGAGCCATTGGTATTTCTCCTTCTATCGACATCCCATTGCAAAGATGATGAGCCTGAGCCCATCGCTCAATTGCTGCAATTGTGAAAGATATCACAACGCGTGAAAGGGATGTGGATGGTCCTCCGACTGGCCAACTCCTTTTGAATGCTCTTACGGATATCCGGTAAATTTTGTTCGTTTCTCATACAAGAGTTTCAAGAAGAGAAGCCCACTGCCTCTACTCGTGACGACCTCTACTTCACGGAACTTGGATGTATTTCGTAGTACCGTGGAGGTCATGCTTGAAGATGGCAGGCTCACGCGTGAGGAAAAAAGACTCGTCATCAAACTGGCCAGTGCTTTAGGATTATCTGAAGAAGAACCAGCTGAAATCTACAGAGCGATTCAAAACAAAGAAGATTCAGCGCCTGGTGAGCTTGTTTCAATGGAGGATGCCCGTGAAATTTACACAAAGGTCTTCGAAGTAGCGATCGTAAATGCCTCACTTTCACGCGACGAATTTAGAGTACTCGCCCATTTGCGCTCGATTTTTGAAATCGATGATGATGAACACCTTGCAATCGAAACGCAATTACGCGAAATTGTCAAAGAAAAATTCGAAGATCCGAGTGTTGTCGAAAAAATGCTTCACACACTTCGCGACTCGGTAGGTCTGGTCGGCGATATCTTTGATACCGTTCGAAAGAAGACGACCGATGGTGGGCGCAGTGAATGAAAAAGTTGCTCGTTATCTCGGAGAGCCTAATCCAAAATTGATTCGTTCACAACGCAAGATGATGAAATTTTTGAAAGGCGCCTATGCTGCAGGCATCCCCGGAATGATGGCAAAACCCTCAACCGACCTGTTAGCAAATGCAGGTGGCTACTCTTTTCATTATGGGTGCCCTAACCCAGAGATGAGAGACATCGCCTCATGGGTACTTACCAGCGGTGAACAGAAACCTCGGCGCATTGCTAAATTAATTCCTGCGCTTTGGAAAAGACATGGACAGGAAGATTTGGTCTTAACGGGTTTATTACTCGCGAACATGTCAGAAGAGGATTTAGGTGAGTCTCCCTGGATTGCATTGATTCATCTGCTCGGTGACCAAGAACCGCTCGGAGCCTTACTC
The DNA here is from genome assembly GCA_937897365.1 of uncultured euryarchaeote. GTDB lineage: Archaea > Thermoplasmatota > Poseidoniia > Poseidoniales > Poseidoniaceae > MGIIa-L1. The sequence goes on along the minus strand of CALCOP010000108.1, from coordinate 5,140 downwards.
GAAATTGGTGAAGAATTGCTGAGAGGCGGACACGAGGTACCGGATGATAAGTGGCTACTGGCGATGGCTACGCAAAGCGAACTTTGGCACCAAGTGGCGGTTTTGTTTCTTTCACTGCGCAAAGAAGGATTGGGAGAAATACGTTCTATGGTCGCAACTGCCCCCGCAGGTGGAGAACTGTTTGAAAGGATTCGAAATCGCCTTCTTTCAGCGGAGAATTGAAGCCCTTGTTCGGATAGCGTGTAAGTATGAGTGAGCGTTTTCTGCCTACTGATGACCCCGTAATGGAGTCCGTACTTCAATGGACAGTCACACGAGACGCTCAAGACGTGCGCCGCTTATTGGAGTGGTTGCCCGAAGCACGGTCGAGTAGAGAACGTCATGCACTTCTTGACCGCGTACGTGGACTCCTTTCAGAACTCGAGGCAGCTCTCGATGGACTTGAAAATCTCAAATGAGGTGCAAACATGGTAACCGTGTTCATACTTGCTGGCGGCAACAGTAAACGAATGGGGGCAGATAAGGCCTTGATGGAAGGTGGCGTCAAACATTTGCACGCACTTGCAAGTGAAGCTGGTGTAACTCGAATTATCACGTTGTGCGGAGAAAGTGAACGAGTAGCACTTTTTGAAGGTGAAGTTTGGCCTGACCCCCCACACACTACCAGCCTCCATGAGGTTTTACAATGGGCTTTCGGCAAAATTGAAGGTGCAATTCAACTGATTCCGTGCGACGCTTTTCAACTGCAATTAACCGGATTGAGAAAGCTACTATCCAGTGAAGGAGGGGTTCCACTTGATGAGCAAAGAAGACGGCAACCACTCTTAGCCAATTGTCCACCCGGCTGGCAGCTGGGCACATCATCTGGAGATATTTCTTCACTTTTTTCAAGTTTACAAGACCTCGATTTAGGGGGTTTGTCCAGTCAAATGAAAAACTTCAACACACCCAATGAATTGTAATCACTTTACTATCTGGTCAAGGATTTGTGGAAAAAGAATATGTTCTTCGATCTTAACTCGTTGAGAGAGACTCGATTCGTCGTCACTCGGAAAAACCGGAACACGGCGTTGCCCCAATATCTCGCCTGTATCCATTCCAGCATCAACATAATGTACTGTACAACCTGTGACTTTGACTCCAGCCGCTAAAACGTCACGATGGGCATGGGCACCAGGGAATGCAGGCAGAAGAGAAGGATGAATGTTTATGATGCGGGGGTTCCAGTGTTCGACAAATTGAGGGGACAAAAGGCGCATATAGCCGCATAGTAGAATCAATTCAACATCGTATTTCTCTAAGATTGGAAAGAAGGATTGTTCATGTTGAAGGCGACGGTCAAGTTGGTTCGTAGTCATTGGAGGAAGTGGAACGCACGATGGTTCAATTCCAAGCTTCCTCGCTTTATCCAAACCTTGGGCCTCAGGCTTATCTGAAATCACCACTACGGTTCTATGACCGCAATCGGGATGTGCTTGCTGGTAACGGACCATTGCCTCCATGCCTGAACCTGAACCGGAGATGAAGATGGCGCAGCGTATCGGGTCAGACGGAGTCGCATTTCGCAGCGGACCACGCCCCTCAGCCATAATGCCGGCTAGCGTGCGAACAACTTGAGCCCTTCGGAAAAGAAATTGCTAAAATCAAAGTGGATACTTACAAGTTAAGTGGAAAATAGAATTCAACAACATGGTCAGATTCGCTTCAAAATGGGAATAAACAGGCAATTGTAGAAGAGAACTGAAATCGGAGATAATGTTTAACCACTAAACTATATCGGTAAAATATGGCCGGAGACCCGAGCAGTTTGCGCTTAATCGGCGCAATTCTGTTGATATCTATCGGCGCAATGTGTCTCTTCTTCGTAAAAAAGAATGACAAATTAGAATGGAATGAGCGCTTAGCAGCCCATCTTCTATGTTGGACATTTATCATTAAAGGATTAGGTAACATCGCCGGAAACTACACGATTCAGTATTATGAAGCGGGAAATCAAGGCCCTGAAAGTCCATTTTGGTTGTTTTTTGCTACCATTCTCACCTGTGACTATGCTTGGGAAATGGCGCTCATGGCACTTGCATGTGTATATCCAGTGCCAATTTTCCGCTCGCTAAAGAATTTAAAAATCGCATACGGCTTCATCGTAGGATTAACCGCTGTTCGTTATCTGATGATGATTCTCGGCTCACCTTTGCACACGCTGGTTGATTTGTTTGGATTTTACTACCTCTTCTGTGGATTAATTTGGGGAACTGTATACTTCAAATTCAGATATATGGACGACTTCCGGGCTAAAGAAAGTTCGACGAACATCGCCAATGTTGCGGCCCTCCTGTTCATCTTTATTGGCGGGCACATTTTGTTTAATTGGGCTGGATTTATTTTCCGTTCAGACTATTTCCTCTACATCGAAATGATGTCCAACTTATCCGGGCCTCGTGCTGATTACTGGTGGCAAGCGCTGAACGTATTCCTCATTACAACGGGACTGTGTATATTGGTTGCTGAAATACAGCAGGCACTCCGTGGTAATTCATCACCAATATTGTATATCATCTCAGTGTATTTTGTTTTAGGACTCATCGGTTATGCCGTATTAGATGGTTCGGGGGCTCCGGCTCTTTGGTGGAGGACTGGAGGAAGCAGTTTGGAGGCCACTTGGATTACCCTGACCAACAGCATGCATTTTACAATGATACGCCCGATTATCGGCGTCTACATACTGCTTCGGTACGGCTTATTCGAGACCTCAGAAGAAATGAAGCCCAAAGCGAAAAGAATGGTCATTATTCTCATTGTTATCACGTCTTCCGCACTGCTTGAACTCCTGCAAGCAATTCTCCCAATCAATGAAATGTTCACTGCTGTCTTCCTGGGAATTCTTGTAGCGTTAGGAATCGGCTGGGAGGAGAAGTCGTTTGAATCTTTGATGAATGCATCTAAACAGATGCGGAAAGGATTGGATGCTCGGTGGTTCCCTGAATTCCCATTTCCAAAATCAATTTATGCGCAATTAGACAGAATGATGGCCGCACTCATTCTTTTCATCCTCCTCGTATCGTTTTTGATTTGGCAAACAGAAACGATGTATGATTGGGCGGCAACTCCAAAGGACTGGTGGTAAATTTGGACGAAGAAGACAGCATGCTACAGGATGTCCTCGGCAAAGATCAACCGAGAGTTCCAATCTTCGCGTTTTACATTTGTGTAGTTGTGATGCTCTGCTATCACGCCACATCGTACCACCTTCTTGATTCAGAAATGATTGAAGACAGATACCTCGTTGACCAATACACTGTTACTTTTGCAGAAGCGCAATACAGTGTTACAGATGAAGAATTTGCACAAGATAACTCCATCTATATCGAATACGAAGCCGATTCGAGTTTCTTTACTTCACACACAGGATTTGGTTACCTTTTGGTCACGGTCTCCTATGACGAGACATCAGGAATCCCACTCGACCAATGCGATTCTGTAAGCGTCAATATCCCGCCGACTGGCGCCAACGCAGATTGGCAAAATGAGAAAAATACTCTCTCCGGAGCTTCTGACGATTGTTCGAACATTGATTTGATTGTCTACGTATATCCAGAATATACTGGAGAAGAATACACTGAGGGAAATTTTGATGCAGAAGAGATCACCGTACCATGGACCGAAAAGAGCCACGGTGAAGGAACATTCACTATTGAAATAGATGTATCATCTTCAAGCCCTGCACCTCCACCCTCGCCACAGGACAATGGAGAGGAAGTAACGGTGACTTGGACTGCAGTTTTCTTTGACGTAGATGCGACTCTGCAACCATTGGGATAGCCCGTTCTGCCATCTTGCCGTCTCACAGAGTAGGTACCCTCCAATTGCTTGATTGAACGCTTCTCTCAGGAGCCTTTTCTGTCGGCAAAAAGTAAATGACAGGTTACTCGTACGGATAGTTTGAACTGGTGATATCATGAATACAAGAGCACTACTTCTGCTCCTGATACTCTCGCCAGCATTGAGTGGGTGTATTTCCGAAGAGTCGGGGAGTTTTCAAGAAGTTGTGCCTGCCGATGAACTTCCAGATGAAGAGTCTCAATTCTCGGTACATTGCATAGATTTTGATGGACTCGAGAGATGCTGGTTGCTCCTCGTCCCCACGATTCTCAACGAATCGGATCCGGCACCTCTTCTTGTTGACATGCACGGTGGAAGTGACGACATGTATCAACAACGTTGGACATCAGACTTTGCGAATATTTCGATGGAGCAGGGGTTCATCGTAGCATATCCGCAGGGACACAATAATCTCTGGAACATGGGATCGAATCGGGGTCCATGTGTAGTAGATGTTCTATGTTCAGAGGAGGATGATGTTGGTTTCATATTACAGATGCTTGACACTATTATGCAAAATCACTCCATCGATCAAACAAGAATTTACTCGACAGGTTGGTCAAACGGTTGTGGAATGACGCAGAGATTAGCGGTTCAGGTAAGCGATGTTTTCGCAGCTGCAGGGTGTATGGCAATGTATCAATTTGAGGATGCCCCTTCTGACTATTCACCTATACCATTTATGGAAGTTCACGGGCTCTTGGATGAGATAGTTAATTATGCCACAACAGCCCCTACAGCACCTATCTTTGGGCCAGAAAAAGGAGCGATACAGAACCTCGAGAGTTGGGCTGACCTCAATGAATGCCAGGGTTCCGTTCCAGAAGTCTTGGTGAGTGAAGATGACTATGACATCCGTGGATACACCGACTGTGAAAATGACACTCAAGTGATGCTGATGACGCTCTTCTTCGCTACTCACAACCCGTACGAGCACGATGATCCCGACGGGCTAGTGCCGGGAAGAGGGCGAGCGAATCCAACAGGAGTCCCCTCCTCAACAATCGTATGGGATTTTATGAGTCAATTTACTAAGGTTGACTGAGATGAAGAATACCGCAATGGCGTTACAAAAGTTGCACAAATGGCAAGCAAAGGGTACAGTTGTATTCGTATGTGACTCAAAGTGCCCCCGATGTGTATGCATACGAATATTGGCTCATTTTCATATCAAGCAAGAATAATAGGCCAACTCAAGAATTACTATTCATGAATCTTGAAGATGCTGCAAACCTTGGTGAGATCCTTGGAGGATTAGCAA
>CALCOP010000107.1 GCA_937897365.1 uncultured euryarchaeote | reverse complement strand
TTGGCATCCAGCCTAATTCAGATAATTTTTCTGCCATTCGTGGTGCATCACGTTGACCTCTCGCATTCAAAGGTCGCTGGTGGTCCGAAAGTGAGGCATCGTTCCAATCGCTTTTGGCATGGCGCATGAGGATGACTCTTCGTGACATTATCCATTGGATTGTTCAGTTATTCTTGAGTCTTGTCTTCACTTTCATAGCTATCCCAAAAACCCGTAGAAGGAGATGCGTTAGGAATGGTTTGAGGGCTTTGTTCCCAAACACTTGCCGATTTCTTCGCAGACTGAGCGGGTTTTGAATCGGTTAGGCTCACTAACGGAGCTGTTGAAGGCGTAGCAGCCCCATCTTTCTGATGAAAACGTTCGAGAAAGAAATTGATTTGGTTACGATAAAATTCGGAATCTCCGTAGTAGAGAGACCAGACATGCTTTGACCCGTCTTTGAAATGGAAGTCTATCCAACTGTTCATTGCCTCGCCGTCATCGCTGCTCGATTTTCTTCTTGTAGCCTTATGTATATTGGAAATTTTTCCAAGTTCCTTCCAATCAGTTGGTCGGAGAAAAATCAAATTACGCTTTTTGAGCACGTTTGCATGCCCATCAAGGACATACTGCTGGCCACTTGTAACCCCGTAACCAATGGCTAAGAGAATGAGTGATGCAATGAGAAAATTTCCCCTTCCGAACAAGGTGAATACAAAGAGTGCAAAACCAATTCCAAGTATTGACTTTCCAATTGCAACTCTTGTTTCACCTGGGTTAACACCCATGACTAGTACGTTAGGGTCCATCTCTTCGCCCCCCATAATAATCTTAGGTTCACCTTACTGCTCATAGGCAATCCATGTCCCAGATTCAGTATCGTAGTACGACAATGAACCATCGGCAGCCTTCGACCAATTGACACCGTTTTCTTCCCATTGTTGAGATTCTTGCTCAATGGATGGCAGTTCTTTCACTGCCTGATATCCCATGTTCGAATCAGTTGCTGAATCAGTATACTGTTGTTGAGCAAAAGGAGACGTGACGGAGGCACTTTGAGTTCTACGAACGATGAGTAAGGCAGCAAGCCCGATGAAGACCAATAGAGCGAGAGCAGCGAGAATTAACCCACCGTTCCCACCGCTTTCAGACGATTGTTCCGAGCGATTTGGGTCATCAGGATAGTAATCATAGGTATCTGAAACTCCATCACCATCGGTATCAGTTGTCTCATTACGGTCAAGTGGGAAGTCGTCTTCAGCATCATTAATACCATCTTGGTCGCTATCCATTTGCGTCAAAGCACATCCATCATCAAACACAATTGAGCCTGTGGGAGACAGTGGACACGTATCGTCAATATTCTTGACGCCATCTTCATCATCATCCTTCTGATATTCCGAACAGCCGTCAAGGTCAACACCATGCGCTTCATCGGTATCAGGGCACAGATCTTTGTCGTTGTTGATATTGTCATTGTCCGTGTCCAACTGCGAGTCTGCACAACCTCTGTTGTTGACTTGTTCACCTTGTGGAGTGGCCGGGCATGAGTCAATCGTATTGTCAATCATGTCTCCATCATCGTCAATCTGGTTATCTGCACATCCCGTTGAATTGGTAATCTGGCCAATTTCTGTATCAGGGCACAGATCATCACTGTTCCATATTGCGTCATTATCATCGTCACGCTGAGCGTCTGAACAACCGAATTCATCGACTTCGTCTCCCGTTGCTGTCATTGAGCAATAGTCATCCATGTCGTTAATGCCATCCCCATCAGTATCACGTTCTGATGCAGAACAGCCTACACCATTTACAAGAACTCCTGGAGATGTTGTAGGGCATTCATCAAGTTGGTTGTTGATGGTATCGCCATCGGTATCGAGTTGCGTATCGGCACAACCTGCAGCATCTACTGGTGAACCCAGTGGAGTCATTGGACATGCGTCAAATGCGTCCATAACGCCGTCATTATCACTGTCTTCTTGTGAACCTGAGCATCCAGTTTCATCGACATTCTCTCCAGCAGGAGTTGTTGGACAGGCATCAAGGTCATTGGTTACGCCATCAAGGTCGTCGTCTTTTTGTTGAGGGCTGCATCCCTTCTCATCCACTGTTTGACCGGCGGGTGTGTTGAGACATTGGTCTGGTACGTTTCCGTTTGGATTATCACCATAACCGTCGCCATCATCATCAAACCACTGGCTCGATTCTGTTGGGAATAGATCTGCAGCGTTTCCATTTTGATTATCACCATATCCGTCTCCATCGGAATCCTCCCACTGGGTTCCATCCATTGGGAAGGCGTCTGGTTCGTTTCCAGCTTGGTTATCACCGTAGCCATCACCATCTTGGTCAGCCCATTGTGTCGAATCGGTTGGGAATGCATCACCATTGGTCCCGGTTGGATTATCGCCATATCCATCGCCATCAGAATCGGCCCATTGTGTCGAATCGGTTGGGAAGGCATCCGGCGTTGTACCCGCTGGATTATCGCCATATCCATCGCCATCTTGGTCAGCCCACTGGCTTGAATCGGCAGGGAATGCATCACCGTTGTTTCCGGTTGGATTATCTCCATATCCGTCGCCGTCTGAATCTTCCCATTGCGTTGAGTCGGCCGGATATTCATCAGCATAATTACCTGCAGCATTATCCCCGTATCCATCCCCATCTTGGTCAGACCACTGTGTCGGATCATATGGGAAAGCATCTGAAGAGTTTCCGTTTGGATTGTCGCCGTATCCATCACCATCTTGGTCGTCCCATTGAGAACTGTCTAATGGGAAGGCGTCTGGCGAATTACCGGTTGCATTATCTCCATAGCCATCGCCATCCAAATCGGAATACTGGCTGTTATCTGTAGGGAATGCATCGATGAGGTCATTGTATCCATCACCATCCGAGTCTTTCTGAGAAAGTTCGCATCCATTCAAATCGACAACAGCACCAGCGGTTGTATTTGCACATAGGTCATACTCGTTTTGAACGCCATCATTGTCATCGTCAAGTGTCAGTGAAAAACAATCGCTGTCACCAATCAATTGTACATTGGCATCAGAATACAGGTTGACGACCGCACAATAGATTCCACTCATATTCGGAGTAGAATATGTGAATGTAGGCATGCTCATGTTTTGAGCAGTTGCAGTGAAACTCGAAAGTGTCGAAGAAGCAATCGATGCACCAGCAGCATCGGTGATGAGTACTTGGTATTTGTATTGGTCTCCAGTTACAAGGTCGCTACCTTTGACCATCACGTCATTGGTTGCAGAAGTCGTACTGGTCGAATATGAGTCGATGAGCATGGTAGGTAATTGAGGTATGAACATGTCATTATGAACTCCAACATAACCTTCGTTGCTGCTTAAGTTTACCTGGCTATTGTTGTAGGAGAGGAACCCGACAAATCCGTGATCGTTCATTGTAGTAGGTCCGGCCCAAGTAACTTGCCAAGATTGATTCGTTACTGTATCGGTGGTGAAGGTAACATTCAACTGGTCGACAAGGGATGCTGAAAGGGCAACATCGATATCTTGCGAACTTGTGAAATTAGTGTCATATTCGTTGATATCATAGACAACCCACCATAGCGTGTAATCAGTATACATCGTGAGATTCGAAGCATAGATGTCACCGGTCGTCGAAGAGGTCACATCGACTTCGAGCATTTCAATATAGATACAGTCGTAATCTTCGTCAAGCAGTGAACCGGTCGTGTCTTTGAGAACAGAGAGCGTACAGTATCGAGATTCTTCCATAACGGGGTTTGGCAATGTTGCATTCACCGTCATCGAGGTCGCACTCGCGTTCAGAGTTCCGTTTGTAGATGCAGACCAGTTATCTGGTGAACTGATGAAATACTGAACGGTTGAATAATTGTAAGCATAGGAATTTCCGACAGTTAACCCTGAGAACTCAAGGAATGCATCAGATGTGTTGTTCATGGTCACGTCTACTCCTTCAAACGTTTGACCTCCTCCTGGGAGGTTTGTCGTGATTGTGATGTCATAGACATTGGTATCACCACTGTATCCGAAGACTTGCACATATGTTGTTTGGTTGGCGGTTGCAGTGACGGTCATAGACTCAATGTTTCCAGTCGAACCTGAAGATGTGAGGAAACCTCCAGTTGAAGTTGTCCAGTCGGTATCGATATCTCCGTTCATCCCGATAAAGGTGATATTCGCATAATATGTAACGCCAGAGATCATATCGACTTCAAAATAATCGGTGTCCAATGAGTTGTGTATTGACAGACCGGTACACGAGAGTGGTAATATCGACGATTGAGTGGCAGTCGTTGTCCCATCATTGGGCTCCAAGATA
>CALCOP010000106.1 GCA_937897365.1 uncultured euryarchaeote | reverse complement strand
TCTCGAGCCACGGGTGCAGATATGCCACGACCGAGGAAAAGAACGCATTTTGCGTCTTTAATCATATTTACAGCCTCGTGAATAGGCCCTTGATTTTCGAGATACTCCTCAATCAAATGGGGAATTTGTTGCAAACCGTTAATCAGTTCTTTCCCTTGTTCTTTGCTGGTTGATCGAGAACGTCCGACCTGTAAAGCGAACATCGATAAAGCCGCAACCATATTCGAGAACGCTTTGGTTGAGGCAACTGCTTGTTCCGGACCAGAGTGGATATAGACACCTTTACCACATTCACGAGCAATTGAGGAGCCTACGACATTGACAACACCATAGACACTTCCACCTTTGAGTTGAATCTCTTTGACCGCAGACAGGGTATCTGCCGTTTCACCGGACTGGGTTACAGCGAAATGCAAGGCATTGGGATTGATGACGGGATCGTTGTGACGGAACTCACTTGAAATATGGGCGACTGCAGGAATTCGTGCCAATTTTTCAACTAATATTTGTCCAATTTCTGCTGCATTATATGCCGTTCCGCACCCGAGAAGTCGAACATGCGGGATGTTTGCTAAGTCCCTTGGTTCAAGTTTAAGGCCGCCTAAACGACCGTTTCCTCGAACTCGATCAAGACGACCACTGATGCAGTGGCGTAATGCATCCGGTTGCTCGTAAATCTCTTTGAGCATGAAATGCGGATAATCACCGAGTTCAGATTCGCCCCAATCCTCTTCAAGAACTGTAATGCTCGGGTCAAAGTTCTTACCTTTCAGTGTTGAGAGCGACATTTGTTCTTGAGTGAGAGTGGCAATTTCACCGTCTTCAAGAAAAACGACTCTTTGGGTATAGGGAGTAAGGGCGTGTGGGTCACTGGAGACAAACATCTCGTTATCGCCTTGCCCGATAATCAAAGGTGAGCCATTGCGTGCACAAACAATGACATCATGCTCAAGGAATAAGGCGCATAATCCCCAAGTTCCACGAGCGAGATGAAGAGTTCGACGCACCGCATTTTCAGGATTATTGTCGACCTTTAATTCCCGTTCAATGATGTGAGCAAGCGCTTCTGAATCAGTTTCACTTTGAAGCTTAACACCCTGAACGGTAAGTGATGTACGCAACTGCCGAGTGTTTTCGATAATACCATTGTGGACGATGACAACTTTTCCGTTCGCAGAACGGTGCGGATGTGCATTTGAGTCTGAGACAACTCCATGTGTCGCCCAACGGGTATGAGCAATACCTCTGTTACCGGATATTGTTGACGGAAGAGTTACTTCTAAATCGCCGACCTTACCGACTTTTTTATAGATTTGAATAGTCTCATCTTTGACTGCAATCCCGGTAGAATCGTATCCGCGATACTCGAGACGCCGCAAACCATCAAGCAATATCTTTGATGCCTGACGGGGTCCAAGATATCCAAATATGCCACACATAATACAACCTCAGCACTCTACTTTAGCCGAACAAATTGGGCACTCGACCTGAGTAAGCGTCATGTCTTTCACTGAAAACTTAGCTGCACATTCAGGACACGTCACATCACGTTGAGGAGGTGCGATCATTGGCAGTGGCGGCATACCTGGAAGCGGTGGTAAGAGACCGGCATCCAGAGGAGGAAGGGAGTTCACATCGATACCAGGCAAAGGTTCCGGCTCCATCACAGGGAGAGGTGGGAGTGCGTCA
>CALCOP010000105.1 GCA_937897365.1 uncultured euryarchaeote | reverse complement strand
CGAAATTACAGGCATTCGCTCGGTTACGTGAATGGTCATCAATCCATGTTGCACCGTATTTTTCACAGATTTCTTTTGTGTTATCTTTCGACTTCGAATCAGAAATAACAACTTCAAAATCCGGATAGGTCTGCTTGGAGAGGCGTTCAAGCACAACTTCCAGTTCCACTGCATTGTTGATTGTCGGAATCAGTACAGCGATTTTGAACGCTTCACCGTCTTCTTTGAGCAGTGGAGACACGGAGTCAGATGCTTCGCCCATGATTCAACGCAAAAAGGCCGCCCATATCAAGGCGAGGGAGATTCGCTTTCCAAAATCACTCAGCATCACATTTACTGTTTTTATTTTCTCATGCGCGGAAAACAGGTTTTTTAGAAAATACCGCGCCCGACGCCCCCCATTTTAGCGTTGTGAGATGTTAAGTTCATAAGCCGTCGAAAGTGAAGCGTAATTGGAGAGGGGTGTATCTCATGTTGAACGTCACGGCCCGGCAAGACTTGATGAGCAAGATTATTGAAACGCTAGGTGTAGTCGTTGAAGATGCAAGGTTTGATTTTAGCGAAAATGGATTAGAAGTCCGTGTCGTTGATCCATCACACGTTGCTATGATTCAAATGAACATCGACGCTGCTGCTTTTGAGACTTGGGAACTTGATGAAACCAAACTTGGTTTAGAACTACGCAAGATCAAAGAATTAGTGAGTCTCGGTGGACCAACCGATATGATTGAAATGGCGTATGGCGATGAAACTGGAGTTCTGACCGTGAATCTCGGTAAGATTGACCGTAATATCCGCCCTCTTGATAATTCGACCTTAACTCCACCTACGCTTCCTGAATTGAAGCTCCCATGCAAGGTGACCATTTCTGGTGCAGATTTCACGCAAGCACTCCGAGCGGCTCGCCAAGTCGGAGACCTTGTCAATTTCAGTATTGACGCGAACTCATTCACAGTTCATGTCTTGGGTTCGACCGATTCAGTGACTGTGGCTTTCGATAAAGAGGAATTACAAAACCTCGAATGCGAAGGACCGGCTCGAAGTCAATACTCCTTAACGTATCTCGTTCCATTATCGAAGACCTTTGGCGGTCTTGAATCGGTTAACATTGGATTTGGTGAGAATTATCCTCTTTCCATGTCTTTCAGTTTCCATGATGGTGCTGCTGAAGTTCAATACTTCCTTGCACCTCGGGTCGAAAACGACTACTGAGCCGGAAAAATCTGAAATTCGTTTTCAGTATTCACGCCATCCGTTGCCGCAATCTTTGCATGTCAACATCCTGGTTTCTGGTTCGTCAGATGAACGTGTTTGTTCAAGATAGGAAAACACCTCGATACAGTCACATTTTGGACACATATAGGTTCCAGTGGTAAGTACGCCATGACGCTTATCGGAATCTTTGATTACTTCATAGACACGAGTTTTTGATTCTGTACTTGAGGTGGCTTTGGATAGATCGACATCTTTTCCGTCTGTACCTTTGATAACGATGTTTGCAGGACCACTGTAACCACATTTGTAGTTTGTACAATTAATCTCCCCTTTTGGGTTAGGGAATGAAAGTGTTCCACATTCGGGGCAAAACATGCCGTTTCGTTATACATTGGATACTTAGCCTTGTCGGAAAAAACAACTCCCCTATCGATGACTTCTCGTGTCTGAGTCCATTCGGATAAACTCCTGATTTGAAGGGAAGGGTGAAGACATGAAGCCCAATCGGAGAGTCATGTGGCTCTGGTATGATTGGCGTTCAGCCGCGGTTGCTGACTCAAATGGCTTCATTCTCGATGATGAGCAATGGGACGGTTATCACGATCAACGTACGATTGTTTCTCGTCTTGAGTGTATTGCAGAAGGTGGTCTCACTCCTGAAGCGATGATTCTTCTTGAACGATTCCCTGATGCGAAGCCACGTGTTCATGGCGAACCTGATTTACCAGAAGCGGATTGGCCCTTACCAGACCATGAAGCACAACTGGCTGCTGATGAAGCAGCAATTGCGATGGCGACTCGAGGAGTCGCTCAAGCAGCTGGTGACCCCGACCGTCGCCTCGAACATTTGATGCGAGCCAGCGATGAAATGCGTAGCACATTCATTACTATGGAGGCACGCCTTGTCGAATGGGTTGGCTTGTTCTTACCAGAAGCAAGATTCGGTCAGGACCGTTCAAGCTTAGGAAAAACAGTCGGTGAGGCTGAATCCTTGGAGCATCTTTCCAAAACTCTCGGAGTATCGCTTCCTCCAGTCGGGCCAGATAAACCTGAATGGAAAGCCCTCAAAGAATGGGGACAAAGCGTTGCAGTATTCCGTGGTCAACTTGACCGTTTAGAAAATGGTATACGCCATTTATCTCAACAACACCTTCCATCTCTTTCCGCACTTTTAGGTCCCCTTCTCGCCGCTCGACTTTGTGTTGAAGCACATGGTCGGATGCGCTTAGCACGCTTGCCAGCAGGAACAGTGCAAGTTCTCGGTGCTGAAAAAGCATTTTTCAATCATCTAAAAACAGGTGCACCGCCACCAAAACATGGACACATTTTCATGCACCCATGGATCTCTCGTTCACCTCGTTGGGTCCGTGGAAAAATATCTCGAACTGTTGCTGCTAAAGCGAGTATTGCTGCTAAGATTGATGCTTTTGAGGGTGAACCTTGGGGTGAAGAAGAAATGCGTGAGCTTGAACAGAAAGTAGAGGATATACGCCAAGCACATACTTCGCCACCTTCTCGCAGAAATTAGGGTGGAATTATGGGAAGAAACAACAATCGTCGGTCCACTATGCTTTCTTCAGCAGTGATGAGAGATGGTCGCGCATTGTGGAGTAAAAACGCCGTCCCCAAGACGGCAGTCTACGGTGAATCACTTCGAAGGTTTTCAGGAACTGAATTTCGTCGCTGGGACCCTTCTCGCTCCAAACTGGGTGCAGCGATTATGCGTACTCGTCGAGACCCTTCTTGGCTCTTACCCGTTGAAGGAACAACCGTTCTCTACCTTGGAGCAGGCCACGGAACTTCCATCAGTCA
>CALCOP010000104.1 GCA_937897365.1 uncultured euryarchaeote | reverse complement strand
ACTCTCGATGAATTGATTGTCTTTTTGCAGTGCAATCGATACGCTGTGGGGAGCAATGTTCGTGAAATGAATATCGAATGTCGCTGCTGTTGTTTCAAAATCATCATCGGTCGCAACAGCAGTAAATGTATGCCATCCTTCAGTTGGTGCAGTGGTTGTACACACTCGGGTGTAGTAGCCTTCTTTACACAAAGCATCGGGCCAATGAACATCGACAACCCCTGGCCAAACATCTTCTGAATCGGAGTCATTTGCAAAAGCATAGAGAGTAATGGGGTGTTCTACCTTTGCTTCATTTCGAGCACTCATGATTTCAATCTTAGGATGCCTGTTCCCAATCATTGCCATCAAAATTGCAGTTTGTTCATCGCGCTCTTCATCGATGACTGTAACTTCTACAGGATAGTTACCGTCATCGGTCCACGTCCAGTTAACCATGCACGATGGAGAAGGCAGAGTTTCCCAAGCCCAAGTGCGAGAACCATCGTCGTAAGGTATCTTGAATACGCAAGTTACATTGCCACCATCTTCATCAAAACTTTGGTTTGCATGAAGTTGAATGCGTTCGAGAGTGAGAGCAGAAGAATCCACGACTTGTGGAGTTGGCAAGCGTCCAACAAACATCGACAGTTCTGCAATGTTATTGGTCGAATCTGCGTCTGCAGAGTTGACACCATCGGGGTCGGCTTGCCAAGAGACTGGAACAATTCCAATTGCTTGGTTCGCAGGCACCGTCCAAGTGAAATTCACTTTATGTGCTTCATAAGTTGCAAGTGAGGGGAGTGGATGAGTTGATGTTTGACCGTCTGGGTGCGTAATGGTCATGGTTGTTGGCGAACTTGAGGTAATACCTCGGTTTTGAACGGCAACTTCGACTAATAAATCGTCACCGGGTAAAATATTCCATCCTGATAACGAGTTTAACTCCGTCACAACTCCGCTTCTGTTGCGGAGTACCTTCGCAAAACTTTCACTTGAGATAAGATCCAATCCGACAAGGAACTCATCTAACGTGAGCGTTGTTGCGCCAACAGCGTTACCAAATGACGAGGAAGCAGACGGCTGAATGCGAGCGACAATTCCATGACTTGCCCAGTCAAGTGCTGATGCTGATGAATCTCTCGCATTACCCATATTCATCACAGCATAAGCACTTCCATTACTCGCTGTAAGAACTGATACAACATTGTTCATCGCCTCGTTACGAATCTCCAGAGGAATGTTAGCAGTCGTAGAAAAACAACTTGACGAAGCGTTAACCCAAACTGCCATTGGTGTGTTTAAGGCGGTAATATCGCTCTCTAAATCTACATGTAAACACTCGTCGCGGGTGCCGGGGTTACTGTATTGCTCAACACCCACTGAATCAAGAGGCATGTATCTTTTCAGCCGGAAGTCAATGACCAATCCGATATCATCTTCGGTGTGGAGCCAAGCAAAGTTGCGTGCTTCTGGACAATACCAGCGGTAACCACTTTGCTCACCATCGCTGTTGAGTGAGGTGAGTTCGTATGATGCATTGCAACCTCCATATCCAATTGTCTCACCATAGGAATTTCGAGGCTTTCCGATGTCAGTGACCTCCCAAGTCGTGCTGTTCGTATCTGAAGACGGTACGGGGAAGGGGGTGATGTAGTCACTTGAACCAGACCAAGCAGAAGAGGAAGTTGTCGTTGTCGTCCATTGTTCATCTGCTCGAAGCGGGAAATCGTAAACTTCGCTGACTGGGCTGTAGGTGTTCGTGATGGTTATGTCTCCGAGAACTTGGGCTAAACTTGACAGTCCATAAGGAACGAATCGGATATACAATTCGAGGTCACTTCTCATCGACGACAAGTCACTTACTCGAAGATATTCTGTTTGTTCAAACGTGATGTAGACATTACCGCTGTAACCGTCAAGAGATACACCTGATTTATCGAAATTAGCAGAAGTGCGAAGAGTGTATGCGAGAACGGTCATGTTGTCTACATTTCGTTCAGTTATTGCGGTCACTTCTGCGGTTGAATCACCGTAAATCTCACCAACCGTTGCCTGAACGCCTGAATCTGTTACAAGTTTGGTTGGATCAAAGGTTCCTGAATAGACCCATTTGTCACCAATCCGCCATGTCGGAACATCTTGAACACCAGGGTCTTGCGACGAGTAGTGAACATTCGTATCCTCGTCTAAACTCGAAGGTAAAAATAACGGTTGCATAGATGCCAAAAACAGCAAGAACACCAGCATCAAAGAGGATGCGAGCCGGTACGAGCCTCTGGCCATGGTTGACCACGTTCGCAATAGAACATCAACATTCTCTTGCAATGGGGTAGAATCACAGAAGGTCTGCCAATTCGTCCTTGATGATTTCAACAGCTTCGAGAATCTCGTCTTTATGTCGAGCACCGGTGATTACCATCTTTCCACTTCCGAAAATCAAACAAACAACCTTTGGATAATCGAGTCGATAAATCAAACCAGGGAATTGTTCTGGTTCGTATTCGACCTTATCGAAAGGCAAGTGGAAAGTAAGGTTGTTCAAATTGAGTTTACGTGGAACTCCTGCTTGAGGTTCGTTGGTAAACTTGTCTTTTCCATCGTAGTCTTCTGGATAGTGTAGGGCGTAAGTCGCAACCATGTTTTGAACTTCGATTTCGACCTGGTCGAGGTCCCAAGTTTCGATTCCTGCTTCACGCAAGTCGGCAATCATTCGCTCGATACCGGTTTCGATGTTCGCTTCGTCTTTTCCACCGGTGCAAACCGCACGTCCGGAGCGGAACATAAGAATTGCAAGTTTCGGATCAGTAACCCGGTAAACGACACCAGGGAATTGTTCAGGTTCGTATTCACAGTTGAGCTGGATAGCAATATCCGGCAAATCAAGTTCTTCAGCGACACGAGTGCTCGCTACCACATTCACTACAGTTAGACGTTCTTCATCAGTTGTCATAGTTGGGCCATATATAACGACTATATAAAAAGAAGGCAGGCACCGTAGTTCTATTTTTACTCAAAAAGAGGCAACTGCGATGCATTTCCTCATCCAGTGTGCCACAGTGGCAAATTTTCCACCTCATCGATACTTAAGCCAGTGTTGCCAAATGAGGAAATTAAAGTTCTACCACCGGCCAACTCGATAGCTTCACTTGTTGCTTTGGGATTTTTTGTCAGCGCGACCATACATCCGCCACCGCCAGCACCGGTAAGTTTCGCTCCCATCGAAGTAGGTGCAGCAGCTCGGATTAGATTTTCCAACTCTGGGCATGAAACACCTAAACCTTGGAGCATGATT
>CALCOP010000103.1 GCA_937897365.1 uncultured euryarchaeote | reverse complement strand
ATTCACACGAAACAATCGGTGAAAGATGTTCACTCGCAAATATGGGACCACATTTCGCCTGTCCTCAAAGACATTATCCAGCCGCTTTAATTTCAAACACAGTGAAAATACGACGAATGGGGGCGAAAGATGAACGGAAATCTCGAAATTGAAAGGCGTTTTTTCGTTGGTGCGGGGGTAATCAAACCGTGGCAATCTTGCGAATCGCAGTCAAAAATAATGCAATTTTACCTTGATAGTTCAGAACTCAATGTACTTGATGGCGTGCTTAGATACGGGTCAATACCACTCGTTCCGTCGATCAATGAAAGCGACATTATTCTTGATGAAGGTGAGTGGACTGCTCGCATCCGTTATAGTGATTCGTTAACCATTTTGACGATGAAAGGGCCACGTGTCCGAGCAACTGCTGTTGAACTCGAATGGGAAATTGAGCGCGCTAAGGGTGAAGAAATATTTCTCTTGAAAGAGTTTCCTTCACTTGAAAAAATCCGATATAATTGGAGAGGAGATGATGGCATGCTGTGGGAAATCGATGAATTTGAAGGTGTTTTATCTGGTCTTGTTTTGGCTGAAGTAGAATTAGAATCTGAAGAGACACCAATCGAAATACCATCATGGGTCGGCCGAGAGATTACTGGTGAAGGTTCATTATCCAATGCTGCTTTAGCTCACATCACAAATCTGAACCAACTTGAAATGTTTTCAGAGCCGAGATAATACGGTGAATTTCCTCTTCGGTTAATTCATGCATAACGGGAATTGCAACAAGTGTTTTACCCAAATGTTCAGTATTTGGTAGAAGTTTTGTGTGTTGAGGATGGTTTGCAAATATTTGTTGCTGGTGAATTGGAACTGTATAATAGCGTCGAGAATCGATTCCGAGTTTGTCGAAGTGTGCTTGAAGAGCTTCGGGATAATCTGTTTGAACACAGTATTGATGCCAAGCATGCAGTCCGTTTTGGCGGACCTGAGGTGCAGCAATAAGTGGGTGATTGTGCAACGCAAGCGTATACTGTTCAGCAATCTTTCTGCGAATATTGACCCACTTTTCGAGATGATTGAGTTGTTTACGTCCTATAGCAGCGGCAACCTCTGACATACGCAGATTGCTTCCCAACTCAATCGATTCAAGATTCGGGGTGCGGCCGTGATTTGTGATGGACTGGATGCGTGATGAGTACTCACCGCGCGTAGTAGTAAGCATACCTCCTTCACCACCTACTGCCATGTTTTTGGAAGGGAAAAAGGAGAAACAGCCAACATCACCCATAGCCCCAGCGACACGAACTTCTCCATCACTCATTTGTTGTTGAGCACCATGGGCTTGAGCCGCATCTTCTATGAGGAGAAGGTGGTTTTCTTTGCAGAAGTCAACAATTCTTGGATCGTAGGGTTGACCAAAAAGATGGACGCCAATGACTGCTTTTGTATGCGAGGTTAAAGCCTGTTTGACGGAGTTTAAATCCAGGCAATAGTAGTCATCTTCAACATCTACAAAAACGGGCTTAGCACCTACGAGAACGATACATGTCGCTGTTGAAATAAAGGTATATGAGGGTACAAGGACTTCATCACCGGGTCCAATGCCTGCGATTTTGAGCGCAGCCCATAGCGCAGAAGAACCGTTTTGACAGGGGGCAGCATTGAGGGCGCCACAGTGTTCGGCGAATTCTTTGCCAAATTGTTGGACTTGGCGACCTTTTACCCACTGCTTTGAGTCCAGTGTCGCGACTGCTGCTGAACGCATTTCATCGTTCCATGATGGTCGTGCCATCGGTATGCGCTCCATACTTCGGCGAATCAGCCAACCTCCTTGAGTCTACTTCTTTCACCCTCTGGTCAGCGCGCCCTTCAAGACCTCTAACGGGTTTGCCCCCCACATGGTGTCTGAAAACGAGGGTTTTGACAAAGACACCGAGGCCGATGAAGAACGAAGTTTGGCCGAATTGGTTGGAGATATTCTGTCCCCTGACCCGCCGGTCAGTGAGCAACCGTCTCAAACGGTTCGGTCAAAGAAAAAAAAGTTCAAACCCAAGGGATTGTATTTAGGAACGCGAAGGGACACAGGAGAGCCTATTGACATTCAGCCAATGGTGCTGGCACGTCACGCAGCGATGCTGGGGTCAACGGGTTCTGGAAAGACTGTCATGGCGAAGGCGCTGATAGAAGAGGCTGCATTAGCAAAAGTCCCTTCGCTTATCATCGACCCACAGGGCGATCTTGCGCGTCTTGCGCTTGGTATTGACCCAGTAGACCTCGAAGAGCAAAATGGCGATGTTGTTCGAGCAAAAAAACTCCTTGACATGTGTGAGGTACGTATATGGACGCCACTAAGAAGCAAGGGGCTACCATTGTGCATTGACCCTTTTCGAGCGCCTCCTGCAGACCTCGACGCCGAGGAGGCTATCACAGCATGGGATATGGTAGCTGCTGGATTTACCAGTTTGGCAGGGTATGATGTCGAAAAAGCACAGGGTAAGGTTGTCAAACCATTTCTCTATGAAATTCTTGTCGAAGGAACAAAGCATGGGCTTAATGTTGGTGACTTCCAAGCACTGGCACGAGTCGTTCGAGAGCCAAATCAAGAGTTTACCCGACAACTGTACCCTGAATGTTTCTACGAGGTCGAAGAGGGAGAAGAGAAGCCTGACGTTCCTCCTTGGGAAGAAGTGATGATTGAACATAGGCTGACTGACTTTGAAGAGCGATTACCAAAAACAACACGCAATGATTTGGCACGAAGGCTTTCTGCTTACTCATCTGGCGTGAATCAATTGCTGTTCTCAAATGGAGTCCCAATCGATATTGATGCATTTGTTGAACCAGCTATGCCTGGAAAAATACCGCTCAACATTGTATACCTCAATACGATACAAGATGAGGCACAGAAGCAATATTTTGTTCAAGAATTGTCTCGTGAATTGTATGACTGGATGTTAACACAACAACCTGCAGATGGTGAAATCAAACTGCTCTTCTTCATGGATGAGGTCGCGCCTTATCTGCCACCGCATCCAAGAAACCCACCGGCGAAGGATTTGATTAAACTGATTTTCAAACAAGCCAGAAAATATGGGGTTGCCTGTGTACTCGCCACACAAAATGTCAGTGATGTTGATTACAAAATCCTCGCTCAAGCCAATACTACGTTCATTGGACGATTTACTCAACCACAAGATGTCGAAAAAGTCCGTCACCTGTTGAAAGAAAGCGGTGGCGACCAAGATTTGGTTGCTCAACTTCCGACTCTCGGCCCTGGACAATTCCAAATGGTAGCTCCGGACGTTGATCCCGCTCCTGTTCCAATTCAATGTCGATGGTTGTACACGGACCACGGAGCGCCACTCAACGAGGACCAAGTTGAAGATATTATGTCCGAAGAAATCCGTGCATGGGCAAAAACTCGTTCAGCAGGGAATACAAAAAACCGAGGCACGGGAGCGGCACATGCTGCAAGCAGAGGGTCTTCTTGGAATTCCAATGGAGTTGACGAAGGGTGGGCGATTGGTGAAGCAGAAAGTATTGTTGACACTG
>CALCOP010000102.1 GCA_937897365.1 uncultured euryarchaeote | reverse complement strand
TGATATCAGTGACATTACCAGACACAACTACATTTCCTGCAGTCATTTCAATATCGTGAGACTGTGGTTCGGAGTGAACTGGATACGCACTGGAATTTGACACATTGTAAACCTCGGTACTGAATCCTTCTTTGCTAACAGTGACTTGATATTCATCATCAATGGGCACAAAGAGTGACCAAACACCGAACTCGTCGGTCGTGACATTGGTATCAATTTCAGAATTGTTCATTCCAACAATTGTGACTGTTGTGTTTGCAACACCTTCTGTTCCACCAGGCAAGTCATTGTCATCAAGGTCCCAGAAGACCTTACCACCAATTTCAACTTCCAAGTCTGCATAAATCATACCGAGCTCAAGAATACCATCGACAGCAGTGGCGGTATCAAACGGTCCATAATCGAGAGTCCAATGGCGCTGAGGGGCGGTTTCGTTGAGGAAAAGACTCCAGTTTCCTGGCATGACTTCTTCAGTAACATTTCCATTACTGTCTGACTTTGAGAGAGTTACATTGCCGAATCCGTCATGGCTCACCAAAGTAACACGCACTCCAGACATGTTGACTTCAGTATCCATCTCTTGAAGTTGGAATTGCAGTTCAACAACATCCATTGAGGTCAATGACAGATTACTTCGTGTTGATGAATCTGCACCGACCGTGAACGAATAACGTAACGTTTCAGTGCTATCATTGTCAGCCAAGTAAGGTGCGACAATCGCCACCCAATCCCCAGCAGGGACGTAGGATGCAAAACTGCCATTCTCATCTGAGGCCATGTTAAACCATAGATCATCAGCATCATTGCGCAGTAAGAATTGCTTCTCAACTGCTCCGCCGCTGTTGTTCATGAGGTCACCAGTAACCAAGTATTCGTTACGCAATGGGAATGCCACTGCTTCTTCATACAATTCGAGACCGACGATAATAGGGTCAAAGACCTCTGCACCGATAAGTGCATAATCCGACGCATTTTCATCATCCGCAGTAGTTGAATTAAGTTGCAATGAGTAGAGCCCTGGTTCTAACACAACGGTGATGTTTCCTGCAGAAGTATAGTCTGCAGAAGTGTAGTTGTGTTGCTGTCCGTGATCATTGAGTGGTATCAGTGAGAAGGATGGACTCACTGCTGTGCCGTTTGCAAAGATACCGTCTGCTCCTGCGTCCATGAAGATGTTTAACTCAATGGTAATAAATTCAGGATTGACAAAGAGTTCAATCGGCGTAGGTGCTGCATCCGCTTCTGCCATGATATTGTAATTGAGAACCTCTGTCGAATTGAGTTCATCAACATCGACAGTGAAATCCCAAGCACCATACTGCAGGTTAAACATAAATTCACCAGTGTCGGTAATCGAAGTTCTCCATTCTAAACCATCGCTGTCCGTTGCAACAACCTCCTGAGTATTGTCATATCCAGGAGCAAGTCCGTCCCAAAGTGATGCGTTGTCGTAGAGGAATACGAAACCGGTCACTCCAGTCGTCGGCTTGAGATACATGAGACCAAGGTCAACTTCAGCATCGCCAGTGAGTTCGATGAATTGGCCACCGGACATTTGAGATGCGATACTGAAGGTTGTCATGTGGAAATCATTACCACTCGGCAAGCGAATACTGTAGTTTCCGTCGGTTTGAACTTCAGTGTTGAACGAAAGTTCGTTGGAAACAAAAGACACGTCAAGACCGGATGCTGGCTGGCTTTGATCAAGTTTGACGTTTTCATCTTCCGCATCCCAAACGGAGAAGTTCATGTCACCTTCAAACAAGCCACCATCGACGACTCGAATACTGCCGTTAACCCAAGTTCCAATTGCATATGCGCTGGAAATTGACAAATCTTCAGTCTCAAGAGTGACGTGGTCGAACAAAATGTAGTCATCACCAGTTTCATCAGAAATGGTATATTCACCCATCGGTAACTCAATGTAAACAAGACCGTTTTCATCGGACGTTGCATTCAATGGACCGAATAATGGGTCATCGTTCGTGAAAGTAACAACCCTTCCATCAATCTCAGCATATGCCTCTTGGGTAAGAGGGTCGACAGGTGAGGTAAGTTGGAGTGAGATGTCATGCATTTCAGGAATGCTCATTGCCAATGTGAAATTCTCGGTAGAATCTCGAGCTGTGAATGTTTCATTCAATTCATACCAACCATCGTTGTCGATATCCACTCTGTAATAGTACTCGCCAGCTGAAATCGGACCGTATGAGAAATTACCTTCCTCGTCAGTGATGATGTTGATAACTTCAGAAAGTCCAAGGTCCACATCGACCAATTCAATGGTCTCATTCGCAAACACTTCATCAAAGAAATCATCAAGAGTGTCTTCAAAAATTGAGCCGGGCATCTTCATATCCAAATCATAGGCTGGAGAAATACCGACATTCACTGGATCTGGAAGTAAGACTTCCTTACCGTTTTCAAGTTGAGCAATCATGTTGTAAACACCCGGAGTTAAACCGGTAATGTAGAACGAGCCTGGCTGAACCATAGGTCCAGAGAAAAGACCTGGGCCTACAAACAGACCGGTTCCATTGAGAGTTCCAATTCCTTCAAAGGAACCTGTAGCCTCGAACGAATCACCTGAGTGTTCTGTAACCAAGGTCGAAATTCCTTCAGAGGTAATTCTTCCATTGGCTTCAACTTCTCCATCCAACAAGTAAATTTGAGGAGAAGCAGAGGCATCTTGTAGACAAATGGACTGATTTTCAGGCATTGGAGCCGTTTCATTATCGAGACAGGACATTACGCTATCATTAGCAATCCAAGATGCAGCAAGAGTTCCTTTACCGCTCCATGTTCCGTTGCTTGTGTAGACTCGCCCATCTGCGATTGAACGCGTGAATGTTCCAGTGAAATCATCTGCAAAGGCCACACCTTCGCTCTCAAAGGTTCCATTCTCAGTGAAGGTCACTTCACCTGTTCCTTGTAGAATACGGCTCTCTTCTGAAGAGAATGAACCGTTTGTAGTCGTTAATGTGTAGTTGTCGGTCATCGACCAAATGTTACGTAGAACGAAGTCAGTGCTGACCAGGGCGTCTCCATCAAAAGATTCGTGACCAGACCAAGTCACTTGGCCGGATACACCACTGCTTTCCACAGCAATATCGAAAGAGGTGGGGACATCGACAAATCGGTCCGCTTGCTGTGCAGTGATGTTGTGTTGGTATTCACCAAGCCAACTCATGTTCGCAACTTCTCCAAGTATCGCTGTGATATCGTTGACCTGACGATCATCATTGGTTACAGTCAAAATATCACCAAGTCCTTGAGAGAAAGCACCGGTTCGAATGTTGTCTTGAGCAGCGACTGGATCGTAATCTCCTCCA
>CALCOP010000101.1 GCA_937897365.1 uncultured euryarchaeote | reverse complement strand
GGAAACTTGAGGTCATCTGATTCACTCCAATAGCTCCGATTGACTTCTATGCATATATGAACTATGGTTTTTCGATTCGTCCAAACTTCTGTTTTCAAGCAAGTTGCGTCCAATCTACATCTGCTTCAGCCATTTCAACTTCATCGACATCCATCTGAGCAAGTTGAAGTTTTCCAGAAAGTTCGTCGTTGACTGCGTGCCAGTATGAATAGGCCTCAATAACCCAAATTCCTGATTCACGAGTTCCATTGCCTGAACCTTTCACACCACCAAACGGTAAGTGTGCCTCAGCACCAGTAGTCGAGTTATTGATTCCAGTCATGCCGGCCTTGATTCCAGTCTTGTAACGGTATGCCTCAAGACGATCATTCGTGTAAATCGCTGATGACAGACCATAGGGGCTGGCATTTGCTAAGTGTAAAGCATGTTCGAAATCATTCGCCTTACAAATCGTCACTGCGGGACCAAAGACTTCCTCATGGAAACATGCCATATCCTCAGTTACTTCGGTGAACACGTGAGGCCACATAAAGACACCATCTTCTGCGTTTCCAAGGAAATTTACTGGTTTGTTGTCGCTGGTAATACGTCCTTGTCCAAAGATTTGTTTCGCTCCAGAAGCATTACACATCTCAAGTCCGGAAAGGAAATCTTTGGCGTATTTCTCTGAAAGCATAGGACCGTAAAGTACTCCATCATGTGCGAGTGAATCGCCTATGGTCGTCGATTCGACCTTCGCCATGAATTTGGTCATAAACGCATCGTAAATGTCCTTGTGAAGGATTAGATTACCTAATGAAGTGCAGCGCTGACCAGCTGTTCCAAAAGCACCCCAATACGCGCCTTCAACGGCATTGTCAAGGTTTGCGCTTGGCATGACGACCAAGGGATTCTTACCTCCGAGTTCAAGAGAGCAAGAAACGAGGTTTCTGCCACAAACTTCACCAATCATTTTTCCTACTTCTGTAGAGCCAGTGAACGAAATCTTGTTGACAAGACCTTCATCAACTGCATCGATCAAGTATTGACCTGCTCCACTGCCTTTTCCGTGAACCAAGTTAATGACGCCATCTGGCAAACCGGCTTCATGCATGATTCGAGCGAGAGCAAAAGAAAGGAGAGGGGCGTCTTGTGGGCTTTTCCAGACACAGGTATTCCCACACATAATTGCAGGAATCATTTTCCAAAAAGGAACCGCTGCAGGAAAGTTACATGCATTAATGATACCACAGACACCGAGGGGGCGGCGATACGTGAACAATTCTTTATCAGGCAATTCTGAGTTTACAGTTTGTCCGTAAAGACGACGACCTTCAGACTGGAAAAAGAGACATGTGTCAATTGCTTCCTGAACAGAACCAGCAGACTCTTTGAGAGTTTTACCAATTTCTCGAGTTTCAAGGGCGACTATTGCATCCTTGTGCTCCATTAACAATCGACCCATGTTGCCGATGATTTGGCCACGTGTAGGAGCAGGAGTTGCTGCCCAGTCAGGGAATGCAGAATGAGCTGCTTTCAATGCTGCATGAACATCGTCTCTTGTCGAAAGTGGAAATTCTCCAAGCGTATCATTGAGTATAGCAGGGTTAATTGAAGCGAACGTCGCTCCATCGCTTGCTAAGGACAGTTGTCCGTTGATAATATTGAAACCTTTAACAGCGGGTTTTCCGTTTGGATTTTCAATAGCAAGGAATTCGAGACCAGTTTCAAGAACATGAACCATAACACACCCAAAGGAACGCCCCTCTTGAAATTGATGGACGATTTCGTACGGAAAAAATCTCGTGTGCGTTCATCAATTCTCATCTTAAGGTTAAAAGGGGGGCGGCGGGAAGAACAAGAAGAGAGGCGGTTTGCCCATTGTTAAATAGGCTCGACTACTCGATATGGAAGTGAAAGTATGGCGAAAGATGAGAAAACAATGTCGTTGCGTGTATCAAAAGCAATTCCGTCTGATGTAGGCCATGGTCGAGCCCGCATTTCAGGAGAAAACGATCTGGGCTTGAAACCCGGTGATATCGTTGAAATCAAGGGCGAAAAGCGCTCTACTGCCGCAATTTATTGGCGTAGTCGCCCAGAAGACTCCAAGATGGAAATCATTCGAGTTGACGGTATCATCCGCAAAAATGCAGGAGTAAGCCTGGGCGACCGAGTCACTGTAAGCAAAGTTGATGCGAAAGAATGTACGAAACTCGTTCTTTCCCCGGTTATGGCAAACAAGCAGAAAGTAAAGTTTGGACCCGGAATCGAAGGTTTCGCTCGAAGAGGACTTTCGAAAAGACCTGTCGTGCAAGGTGACCGAATATTCATCCCTGGAATGACACTGTTCGCAGAAGCTCTCCCGTTTGCTGTCATTCAAACCACTCCGAAAGGAATCGTCAAAGTCACAAATGATACTGATATTGTCATCAAAGACGAAGCTGTCGACGATGTCAATGTAGGTCAATCTGAAGGTATCACGTATGAGGACGTCGGAGGAATAGGACAACAATTGCAAAAGGTTCGCGAAATGATTGAACTTCCTTTGAAGCATCCCGAACTCTTCCGCAGACTCGGTATCGACCCACCAAAGGGTGTTCTCCTTCACGGACCCCCAGGAACAGGTAAAACCATGATCGCAAAAGCAGTTGCAACAGAAGTAGATGCACACTTCAAAATAATCAATGGACCTGAAATAATTTCAAAATATTACGGAGAATCAGAAAAACAACTTCGTGAGATTTTCGATGAGGCTGCTGACAATGCACCTGCAATAATTTTCATTGATGAAATCGATTCGATTTGTCCAAAGAGAGAAGATGTTAGCGGTGAAGTGGAGCGACGGGTCGTTGCTCAAATGTTGACTTTGATGGACGGCATGCAAGGTCGTGACAATGTTGTTGTCATTGGTGCCACAAATCGACGTGATGCTCTTGACCCTGCGCTGCGAAGACCTGGCCGTTTCGACCGCGAAATCGAAATCGGCGTCCCCGACCGTGAAGGTCGAAGTGAAATCATGGACGTCCACACACGTCAAATGCCAATATCGGATGATTTTGAAATCAACTGGGTGTTAGACAACACATACGGGTTCGTTGGCGCAGATTTAGCGGCGCTCGTGCGTGAGTCAGCCATGAAAGCACTGCGTCGCTATCTTCCAGAAATCGATTTAGAAGAAGAAACGATTCCACCAGAGGTTCTTGAGAAGATGGAAGTTCGAATGGAGGATTTCCGGGATGCCATTAAGGATGTTGAACCTTCTGCATTGCGTGAAATCTACGTCGAAATCCCTGAAGTCACATGGGATGAAGTCGGAGGTTTAGACGAAGTCAAAGATCGTCTCAAAGAATCGGTCGAATGGCCGCTTACAAAGCCTGAATTGTTTGAACACTTCGGGATTAAGCCACCACGAGGAATCGTTCTCTTTGGAGCACCTGGAACTGGTAAAACACTCCTCGCTAAGGCAATTGCAAATGAAGCACAAGCGAACTTTATCAGCATCAAAGGCCCCGAAATGATTTCGAAATGGGTCGGAGAATCTGAACGAGGTATCCGTGAAATTTTCAAGAAAGCAAAGCAGTCCTCACCAGCGATTATTTTCCTCGATGAATTCGAATCAATTGCGAGTATGCGCTCATCTTCGGGTACCGAAGGGAGCGATGTCGGGAACCGTGTGGTTAACCAACTCCTTGCGAGTATGGACGGGGTTGAATCGCTCGATGGCGTCATCGTTGTCGCTGCAACCAATAGACCGGAAATGATTGACCCTGCACTCCTGCGCAGCGGTCGATTTGAGCGTGTCCTCCACGTTCCTCCACCGGATGCTGCTGCTCGAGAAGCAATCTTCAATATCCATAGCCAAGGAATGCCGCTCTCAAAGTTCTCTCTGAAGGACATCATTGGAGGACTCGATGGATTTACTGGTGCGGATATCGAAGCTGTGTGTCGAGAAGCTGCACTTATTTGTATGCGTGCCGACAAGAGAAAAGTGAGTAAAAAGCACTTTGAAGAAGCGATGAAGCGTGTTCGACCTACTGTGAATGCTGAGATGTTAACTTACTATCAAAAGATGGAAACATT
>CALCOP010000100.1 GCA_937897365.1 uncultured euryarchaeote | reverse complement strand
GTGAAGCACCAGTAATCATGTTCTTAACGAAATCTCGGTGACCTGGAGCATCAATGACGGTCCAGTAGTAGTTTGGAGTGAAGAACTCTTTGTGAGCAACGTCAATGGTAATACCACGTTCGCGCTCTTCCTTGAGTCCGTCCATGACGTACGCAAGTCCGAAACCGGCCTTACCGGATTCAGCAGCGAGTTTTTCGTTCTTTTCGATAACGTGGCCTTCAATGTGTCCTGAATCTAATAGTAGACGTCCGACAGTTGTTGACTTTCCGTGATCGACGTGTCCGATGAACACGATATTTAGGTGAGGCTTGCTCTTATCTTCCCATTGACTTCCCATGGTAATTACTCCTTAGCGAGTCCTCCGAACAACCACCCCTATTTGAACAACGCGACGCGCCAAACCATAACCAATTCAAGAAAATAACGGCGCTATTGCCTGTTTTCGTGGTTGATTTCAAGAATATTCGAAAGTTTTGGACAAAGAATCATTCTGCACCATGAATCGAGCCATCCTCTGCGATTTTGAAGAGTCGAATCGTGCTGGTCGCACCTGAGATTGCTTTTGGACTACCGGAGATTGCTACGATTCGATCGCCAACGCCAATTGAGCCGGCCTCAATGAGTGAGTGGAGTGAGGCTTGCATCGTTTGAGAACCGCGTTCAAATTCTTCAACCATAAGCCCCTCTACACCAGGAAGAAGTTGTAAGCGGCGCATAGCCCGAATACGGTTTGTAACGGCGGTTACGGGGATTCGTGGACAATAGCCGGCAACGAGACGAGCGGCGTTACCGTGTTGAGTTGCGACCACAATCCGTTTGGCTTTCGAAATTTTGGCCAGTTCTACCCCAGCATGCGCAACTGAACGTGTCGAGACAAATCGTGCAAGGCCACTCGGCCTTTGGTCGGAAGAATTCAGGCCTTTTTCGCTCGCAACTGCAATCTTTGCCATCGTTTCTACTGCAGCGAGAGGGAATTTACCCAATGCAGTCTCACCGGATAGCATAACTGCTGTTGCTCCATGACGAATAGCACCGGAAACATCGCTCACTTCTGCACGAGTTGGGCGAGGTTGCAGAGTCATCGACTCGAGCATTTGTGTAGCGACGATGACTATCTTTCCACGAGTCAACGCTCCATCGATTATTCGTTGCTGTGCTTCAGGTACGTCTTCAAGAGGGATTTCAACTCCCAAATCACCTCGAGCCACCATTACTGCATCTGCTGAATCGAGAATTTCGTCGAGGTGTTCAAGAGCGACTGGATGTTCTATCTTAGCAATCAACGGGACATGAAGACCGGCTTCACGCACCGCTTTTTGAGCCGGTTCGAGGTCCTTTGCAGTTCGTACATAACTGACTGCGATGTAATCTGCTCCAGCTTTGAGGGCGTGAGCGAGGGCTGCTTTGTCGTTTGGACCAATTGCCGGTAAATCGACCATTGTGCCCGGTACGTTCACACCCTTTCGTTCACTCAAAACTCCACCATCTTCGACAATGCATTCAACAACAGAACTCGGTTGTCCAGGTGAATGAACCACTCTGAGACGTATGAGTCCGTCCGCAATGAGAACCGGATCTCCATCATTCAACTCAGCGGATAATCCTTCATATTCGACTGGGATATTTCCAACATCTGCATTTTCCATCGTATTTTGACCGCAGTGAAGATTGATTGAAGCGCCTCTCTCAAGGACAATGACCCCTGGAAATCGTCCAAGCCTTAGTTTAGGTCCAGGAAGGTCCGCAAGAATACAAGTCGGCCTTCCTAACGCATCTTCCAATGAACGTATTCGTTCATACAACGGTGTCTTGTCTTCAGGAACACCATGTGAATAGTTGAGGCGACAGACATTAACACCCGCTTGAAGTAAGGACAGCAATGTTGTTTCGTCATCACATGCTGGGCCGATGGTAGCTACGATTCGTGTTCTGCGCATGGTTCTTCCTCAGTTCTACGGGTGGTAATACGCCTCAATTGAAGAGGCTTTATCGATAATGTAAGAGAATAACAAAGGATTCAACCTTCAAATCGTTGACTTTTTCATTCCTAATTTGGAAAACCCAATCCCCATCTCCATACGTTGATTCGGTATCGGTAAACATGTAGGAACTTAGAGTGAGATGAACACAATCGTTGTTATCTACATCGCATTCACCATCGCTTCGCTGGTCGAGAGTTCTTTCAGAACTGTTTGATGCTTCTTCATCTTCTTCATTGAAAGCGTAAATATCGAGTTTTGCTCTGCAGTTCGAGCTTCCAGGAAGAGAGGTACAGTCGTCATCTTGTTGGGGGTAAGTAAGTTCGCCCACGGCCTTTCGAATCGTGTTACCTTTGTCTTTGTCATAAACGATATTCATGTCGAAATCAAGCGTTTGGGCGTTTCCAGAAGTGTTGCCACCCATTTCAAAATCCGTCCACTGACCTGCATAGTTCACGTAGACTTTGATAGAATCGGAATCGGTCATACCGGCACTGTTGACAATATTGAGATTGATTTCATATTCGCCGGGTGCAACGTTCGCCCAATCTATGGTCTCACCAGAGTAATCGATATCGTTTTCTGAATCACCGTCGTTATCGTTGTCAGTTCCAGAATCGAGGTCCCAATTCCATTCCGTGATGTATTGGCTTGAATCGCCCGCTTCAGAAGGAGTAGCGTCCAAAGTAACTGTTGTAGTCGCAGAGATGTCTCGATCTGTCATGGATTTATCCATCTCGCAAATCCACAGAACGATATGGGTGTTTTCATCAAGGTCATCATTTGCGCAGTCCTCATCGTCTGCATATTGAGAAATTTCAGCAGTTGGAGGAACTGCTGTGGCTTCTGCAACGATTAATTCCTTGGTTTGCGTTGAAGATTTCGAACCATCTGATACGGTGAGTTCGATGACTTTTGTCCCCGCAGTATCATATTGCCACTCCGCAGAACGTCCTGTTTCGTCGATAGAACCGTCCTGATCAAAATCCCACCGATAGGTGAGACCATTGCTCGGAGTAGAACTTGAACCGTCAAAAACAATGACGTCACCGGTGCGAATATTTGACGAGGGGGAATAATTGAAAACGGAGAGTACTTCGCCATTTGAACCGTTTTCACTTTCGTCAAAAACACATCCAGCAAGACTGGAAAAGACCATCAAAGATGCGAGCAGAATTGGCAAAGAAGCCGACTTCATAGTGTGACTTGAAGGCCACTTCATGAAAAGCCCTTCCTTCCTTTTCGTCATATTAGAAGGAAAACAGTGAAGTTTGCTTGTTGCCAGAGACCAAATCCTTTGCAGTCCAATTAAATGCCTCCGTAATTCTACCCAGAGCAGCCGCCAATCTCTCAGCATAAAATTGACCGTCATACATTGAAATACCACCGTTCTCTTCATTTTCAAGCCATGGCTCGACACGCATCGGTCGTTGAGATGCATCGGTAACGATGTAGGAGACTTTCATCCCTGAAGTGAAACCGAGTCCGAGGGCGATTCTCGCTTTTGCAACGCGAACCTGAGCCATACTGTCAGGATTCGCATAATCTTTCGTGAAATCAACATCTTCAACGGACTTAACACCAGCCCCAACCACGCGTCCTTTGCATGACTTCGCCAAAATGAGTTCGGATGCAGCGACTTGTGCGTTTTTTACCGCCTGAACTCTCGCTAAGGCGTATTTGATGAGTTCATCACCTTCATCTGCTAAGGCGTGGCGGAACATACGCTTCATCGTATCTGTGAGATAATTGAACGAATCAGTTCGTTGAGTTTCATAACCTCGTATCAACATTTCTTCTGCCGGCCAAACAACTTGGCCAACATAACGTTTTTTCGCACCATGACTGAAGAAAACTGAAAGCCCTTTTTCAAATTCCAGTACTGCTGAATCTCGGCTGTAACGTTGAGCGATTTCCAGCCCAAAATCAATCATCGACTGCCTTGCAAAATCCCATTTTTGCTTCTTTTCAATTGCTTCATCGTCTCCGTTTTCAACTGCGAGTAGTTCCTCTTCTCGCAGAGAAGAGGGGGCGTCCGAATCCACCGGTGAACGAACGAAGATTGAGTCGGTATCTGA
>CALCOP010000099.1 GCA_937897365.1 uncultured euryarchaeote | reverse complement strand
TGATTGAACGCCAGTGGGGCAAGGCATCGAAGGGAGGGGTTCGACCTGTCAATGGTCCTTTTGGACACACTGCGTTTTTACTGCTCGCTTATCGAAGAAATTGAATCATTCAACAACTCGAATCATCGTCGTACACTTAGGACACGTGAAACGGAACGGTGCTTCACTACCTCGGGGCACGCCAAGACGAGATTCACATGAAGGACACGTCACCTTGCCTTCATCCATTCGGCATTCGTTAAACCCGAGAGGAGTTTCTTTTTCAGGCTCCGGTTCAGCCTCGATTTCTTCTTCCTCATCATCTTCAACAAGGGAATTTGAGTTCTTATTTCGCTTCAGATACAAGACACCAAGAAGCAGAATTGCAACCCCCCATCCTCCGAAAAGAGCATTCAACGAATCGGATTGAGAGAGTTTCATTCCAAGAGGAAGCCGGACGCCGTTGGGTGGGAGTTCCGGCCCTTCAATCTCAACATTGAGTTGATTGGAGATTTCCGAGGAACTTGTATCACCAATTTGATAGGAGGCCCGAACAGTCAACAGTGCAGATTCAGATGTTGAGACCAACGACATCAGCGTCAATGAATACTCAACGGTAGACCCAGGAGTGAGTGTAAATTCGTTCGTCGATGTATTATCTGAATAGCGTACCCAATCAGGGTCAAATAATCCAACACCCATTCCATCAAGCGACAGTAAACCAGTCACCTGAGCATTCGCAAGATTGGTGACTGAAACCATAACAGTTGAGCCTCCTGATGAGGGGAGGGAAAGCGATGATTCTGCGAAGGACACTTGCAACACACCCGAATCTTCCCAGACAGGCTCAACGGTATAGATTTCGCTGCTTGAAGCAGAGAAAGAAGTCCGAGATGAACTGGTCACTCTAAACTTTAATTCTGAATATCCCGCTTCCGCGTCTGATGGAAGAGTACACGACCAAGGTATAGCAGCGGAAGGCTCACCTGCCTCAAGTGATAGAATTGTTGATATCCCGCAGTCCAGACCAACCGTGCTCAAGAGCAATTGATCGGAACCCGTTCCTGTATTGGTTACGACGACAGTACCATAGATTACTCCGTTTGGTTTGGCTGAATCATCATCTGAAAGTACTTCGATTTCGGCTCCAGCCACAGATGACTCGACAGACAGGTTGATGTGGGAACTTATCGATTCGTCGCTCGCTGAATGGGCGTGAAGACTCACTTGAATTCCGCTACTTGGTGCGCCTTGGGAAATTTCTCTGATGGTCAGAGTTACAGTTGAAGATTGACCGGCATCTAAGAAGAGAGAAGTTGAAGCCAATTCGAAACTAAACCAATCAGATGCACCATTGGTCGAGAGACTCAAATGGAGTGTATCCGAAGCAGTGCCAAGATTAGTGGCATCAAAGGAAAAGATTGTATTTGAACTTGGACCGGCAACGATTCGATTGCCTGTCGAACTCAGTAAAACGGCAATTCGGTCCTGAATCTGCAATGAAAGTGGCAACTCGACTGATGCATCAGAGCTTCCGTAGGCAAAGGTCAGAGAATGAGTACCGGATGCAGAGGAGGAAGCAATGGTTAGCGAGATGTTCAATACAACACTCTCACCGATTGTAAGTTCAACTGATGTGTGGCTTAATGTAGCTACAGCACCTGCAGGCAATCCAAGAAGACTTGCAACAAGTGAGAGGTTTGAAGTCCCAGTATTTTCAAGCGTAAACGAAGTGATAACAGTCTCCCCTGGTCGAACAAGTATTCTCCCATCAAGAGGGCCTGAAAGAGCAACTGAGTGGACACCTAAAACCTCAAGAGTTACAGATTCCTCTACAGTAAGGCCTCCATAGGATACCGAAAAGGATTGGGACATAAGCCCCAATTCACCTGCGTCCGCATCCGAGGAGAGTGCCCAAACCCCGACGTCACCTGCTGGAACGATAACACTGGAAGATGAGTCTAATGTCGTACTCAAACCACTTGTAGAATCAACATCAAGATAAAATGTGACTGTTTCACTTCCGTTGTTTTGGATTCGCATTTCGTATGAAATTGGCGTCCCGGGAGTAAGAACAAGGTCGCCAAGTGGTGAAAGGAGTGAAAAGGAGACTCGCTCATCGACTTCAATCGTGAAATCAAATGGAGGAGTTGAGTGCTGTTCAGATGCGGAATTACCGATGCCATTCATTTGAAGTGAACAGGTATCCGATTTTGTGGCTTCGTCGTTGACCGATACTTGAACGCCAACATCGAGGACGTCATTAGGAGCCACTGAAGGCGATGTTGCAGTAATCAAAGCGGCATTGCAAGGTCCGTTAACGACAGTTAAAGACCAATCGTAATCAACGACCGCATTACCTAAATTAGAAATTTGAACAGATGTATTTGTTGATTGACCGGGGATAAATAACGCATTCTGGTCAAGGAAAGCCAGACTCAAGTTATGTTGTTCGTCAACGTGAACCACGAGCATTGTCGAAGTCGAGGTGTTCCCTCCCGTTGAAGCGCTAAAGAGTCTGAAGCCGTAGTAATCTGGAGCAGCGTTGCTTGGAACTGAAATGTGCAGTGATGCTGTTTGTGAAGAGCCTGCTGCCATGTTTGTAAACTCGTCGTCAACCCATTGAACATTCCAACCAGCCGGGATTCCTCCACCTAAACCACGTGTCGAGGACAACATCATACTGGATGTAGTGACACTCGAAACTTCCCAAGGGTAGGAAAGGTGTGATGTTTCGTTAAACACGGTTGCTGCTGCGGCCTGTTGCAATTCAAGTTTGAGCGAGGCGCTGAGGGAAACTGAATCGTTTGAGCCGACTGGTGTTTCACCAGTCATGGTTGCATAGAGGACACATGCTGCAAGGTAACTTCCGGCGAGTGATGGATGGCTACCATCTGCGTTGTAAAGGTCGTAAAAGGTATTACCAGTCAATGAAGCGTTCAGACCTGATGCGACAACATTGTCATGAATATGAGCGAAAGCAAGTCCGACTGGGGCCATCCAGACAGTGTGGCCTGCATTCGTAATGTTGCTGTGATAATCCATATATCCGGATTCAAGACGATCCTGCATAACTGAGAAATTAGAATACAAAGTTGGGTTCATCGGGTCGCCATTT
The DNA here is from genome assembly GCA_937897365.1 of uncultured euryarchaeote. Classification (GTDB taxonomy): domain Archaea; phylum Thermoplasmatota; class Poseidoniia; order Poseidoniales; family Poseidoniaceae; genus MGIIa-L1. Next base: position 12,086 of record CALCOP010000099.1, on the reverse strand, counting down.
CTTCGACCCCAGGTCATCATCAAAATCGATTCTCCACCTTCGTCTTCGGTTGCATCTGCCAAATTGATTGCGGCATTTTTACTCGCAATCCAGTCGGCATTGGTTCGATAAAAGCCAGGAATCTGGCTTTGATCTTGAAGAATAACATAGTCCCAATCGATGTTCGGATCACGTAAAGTCGAATTTGAAACATGGGTTGAATTCACGTCATTCCAATGCCCAGCCAAGGTTTTCCCCCCGCCTGTAAGAGCGTCAGCATTTGTGACTCCGAGTGATTCAAGTAACGTATGCAGGGAATTGAATGAAGTGTAACTGTTTCCAAACATCAACACATTTTCGACGGACGACAGATTTGTCGAATTACTCGTATTGTTGCCGGTGTTGTTGCCAGTGTTGTTTCCAGTGTTGTTGCCGGTGTTGTTGCCGGTGTTGTTTCCTGTGTTGTTGCCGGTGTTGTTGCCGGTGTTGTTGCCCGTGTTGTTACCACTGTTGTTACCGGAATTGTTTCCAGTGCTGTTACCTGAGTTATTATTCGTGCTGTTGCTGTAGTTTGCCCACCATGCAGCCAAATCAGGCTCGTATTCAACGTCCAGAAGGAGTGTGTCTTCAACAGAACCTAAGTTTTCAACCTCGATGGAAAAAGTAGCGTTTGTTCCAGAATCCATCACAGTCAAAGACCCACCCATTGGCGAGAGATTGAGAGATGGCAAATAGGAGGGGCTTACCGACACATACACTGTAATCGAGCTACTGAAATTCTGGTCCGGTTCGGTGACGATAATGTCAAACGAACCGCTATCGGAAGGTAAGGCACCTTCATCAAGACGAACAATAATTGTAGTGTTTTTCGACCAAGTAGGGAACACATTCTCGACGTTTTCTTCGCTTGGTATGACCTCCCAAACTGCTGACAGCCCTGTTGTATCCACTGAAATATTGTATGTTTCAATTGCCGATGCATTGTTTTCAATGTTCAAAGTAATGTTACCCGAATCTCCTCCCATCAGCATAATGTGGGATGTATCTGTGGACAAGAGAATACTCTGATGTGCACGTGCATGGAGTGCGAGTGGCGACATGCTGGCGAACAACAGCACGAGTACGAAGGCGACGGCACGAACTGGGCGAGACGACATAAGACCAAGTCAAGCCACTGACACCTAACACTTGAGTGAATCGGCCCTACGGGCCGTCAAATATTGGCTTTTTCAGTTTCGCAAAGAACGGATGCGTTCTTGGTCGATTCGTTCCCACGGGAAGGTTCCATCTTCGCCGGGTATTCGGCCAAAATGACCACCGGAAGCAGTTACGGAGTAAATGGGTTTCAAGAGATCGAGGTCGCGAGCAATGGCTCCAGGTCTGAAGTCAAAGGTCGACTTGACCTTGTCCGCCAAATCACGTTCTGACAAGTCAGAGGTACCAAAGGTCTCAACACGGACGCTCACTGGTTCTGCAATTCCGATGACATAGGCTAATTGTATCTCACACCGACTTGCGAGACCAGCAGCGACAACATGCTTTGCTGCCCAACGTGAAGCATACGCAGCAGAACGGTCAACCTTCGACGGGTCTTTTCCAGAAAAAGCCCCTCCACCGTGACGACCCATACCGCCGTAAGTATCGACAATTATTTTCCGACCAGTTAACCCTGCATCTGCATAAGGGCCTCCCGGGTCTGCAAACCTTCCAGTTCCGTTTACAACAAGCGAATAATCTTCTTTGCGTAATTCAGCAGGAATGACAGGCTCAACAACGTGTTCTTTGATCTGTTGATTTACATATGCGAGTTCTTCATCTTCAGAACCATTGAATTTGTCTTTCAGATCTTTGTCGTGCTGAATCGCAATAATCACAGTATGCACTCTTGCTGCATTGCCTTCTTCATCGTATTCAACAGTAACTTGAGATTTTCCGTCTGGGCGCGCCCAAGGGAGAATACCTTGTTCCCGAACAGCGGTAAGTCGTCGAGTGAGTCGTTGTGAAAGTGCTGCTGCGAGCGGAAAATATCGTCCCTTTAAGTCCGAGAAATCTTCGGTTTCAGTGCACGCATAACCAAACATCAATCCTTGGTCACCAGCGCCTTGCGAGAGAATGTCTTTGTTGACACCTTGGGCGATAAACGAAGATTGGGTCGTGATGTGGACTTGAACTTCAGTGAATGTCTCGGATGTTGCGTCCATTCCGATAGAGTGGGATGTGTAACCGACATCGGCAGCTGCTTTTCGTGCAACTGCCTCATAATCAGGTGCAGGACCGCTTAGTGAGACTTCACCTGCCAAAACAATCAGCCCCAATTCTTCTTTTCCTTTGACACAGGTTTCGACTGCAACTCGAGCGTTCTCATCGATTGCGAGACACGCATCAACGATGGCATCAGAGATGGTATCACACAATTTGTCAGGGTGGCCGCGGGTTACGGATTCGGATGAAAATAAGTCACCGTTCATGATGTGGGCGCCAATCCACGCCTATATGAATAAACCGCCTAATTGCCAACCCGATAATTCTCAAAAGGAATAAATAATGGGAAAATACGCAATTGTGGTTTTTGAAATCGACATGGATGATACGAATGGTTGATGTTCTTGACACTACCCCCTACCACCATGACCACTTGGGTACCGACCGCATACCGCACGCACACACTGGGCGAAATTCAAACGAAAGGCGCAGATTTAATTGGGCAAAAAGTCACTGTATCTGGATTCATGGAGGCAAACCGTGGCAAGGGAGCCATCTGTTTTGTTGACTTGCGTGACGGAACCGGGACAACACAGATTTTCCTCAAGAGTGACAATGTTGGGGAGGAAGCTTTGGACATGGTTCAAAGAATGACTCGCGAGTCGACTCTTCAGTTTACTGGCACTGTTTCAGAAAAGAGACCTCCGAAAGTAAAGGACGGTGAACCTACACCCCCTCCAGCATACGAAGTAATCGCATCATCGGTCAACCTCATTTCACGTGCGGTTGCGCCTCTACCTCTTGGGATCACCGATACTGTGAATGTTGCTCTTGATACTCGGCTGGATAACAGATTCCTCGATCTACGCCGAGCACATGTTAATGCAATGTTCCACCTACGTGGGAAAATTTTGCAGTATGGTCGAGAAGCCCTCATCAATGAAGGATTCTTTGAAACACACACGCCCAAGATTGTCGCAACTGCTACTGAAGGGGGTACTGACCTCTTTCCGATGATGTATTTTGACACACCTGCATTCCTCAACCAATCGCCGCAGCTTTTCAAACAACTTTGTATGTCGGGAGGGCTTGAAAGGGTCTTTGAAATCGGACCAGCTTTTCGAGCAGAAAAACACGACACGTATCGCCATTTGAATGAGTTCATCTCGTTCGATATCGAATGCTCTTGGGCAAACGATGATGATGTCATGGGGGTACTTGAACGAATGATTCACCATATGTGGAAATCTGTTGCAGAAGATCCAGAGTCTCAAAAATTCATTGGAACAATCAATGCATACAGAGCCACACAAGATGAAGAACCAGTTGAGGTTATCGTTCCTGAATTGCCCTTCCCACGGTTGTCGTATTGTGATGCGATTGAAACCATACAACGCAAAGGTGGAAAAATCGAATGGGGTGACGATATCGATGCTGAAAACTCCGACCTTTTAGCCGAAGATTTGCCTCAATTCTATTTCCTGCCTCGCTGGCCAATGGACCTCAAACCGTTTTACATTCACCATGTAGAAGGTGAGGACGGGAGCACTGGACGACAACTGAGTCGAGGGTTTGACCTCAACTTTGGCAGAGATGAGTTGACATCTGGAGGTCAACGTGAACATCGAATTGATGTCCTTATCGAAAATCTCAAAGAGATGGAATTAGACCCAGAAGAATTTGAATTCTATGTCGCAGGATTCCGCCATGGAGTACCCCCACATGCAGGTTGGGGGCTTGGCGTTGAGCGGATTTTAATGAAACTCACAGGTTCGAAAAATGTCCGAGAAACCGTTCTTTTCCCCCGTGACCGAAAACGCGTCAGCCCCTGAGCCAAGATTACGTGTAAGTGTTCTGCAACTTTACAGGATATCTGAAGGCAAATTTCTTGAGGAAAATCGACTCACAGAACCATCTTTTTCAATAAGGAACTTTTCAAAGTTCCAGCGTATATCGCCAGTGTGACCATCTTCGCCGGTTGACTGGCATAGCTCAGTGAAAAGTGGGTCTTGATTTTCGCCTTTGACATCAATTTTTGCCATTAAAGGAAAAGTCACATCATATTTCGAGGCGGTGAAATCACAAATCTCCTCATGTGTACCTGGTTCCTGTCCACCAAATTGATTGCATGGAAAACCTACTATGGTCACTTTTTCGTCCATCGATGCTGTTTGTAAATCGGAATATTGCTTCGTAAATCCACATGCGCTCGCAACATTCACGACAATCCAATGCTCACAGTTTGAATCACCGAGTGAGCGCAGTGTTGTCATCTCCCCGTTCATTGTTTTAATCTCTACATCCAATGGATTAACCATACCTCCCGCTGTTTGCTTGTAGGTTTAAAATGTTGTAAGTGCGAGAAAAGGAGTAAGGGTGATACATGACGCCTTACAGCATTCCAATATGCCAGTCGACCGGATGCAATGGGGAGCGGAGGACTGGCAATTCGCAGATTTGTACATGCCCGATGACCCGTCACCTTTCCAAAAGGATGTAGGTATTCCATGTATCATGCTCATTCATGGCGGTTTTTGGAAAAAAGCGTGGACCAGTGAATTGATGAAGCCTATCGCTCAAGATCTTGCCGAAGCAGGAGTTGCTGCTTGGAACATTGAGTTCAAAGGATGGAGCGAAGGAGATGAAGGCATCTGGATGGATACACTGTCAGATGTCTTACGTGCTTGGGGTCAACTCGCACTGCTTCCAGGCATTGATATTACACGCTCTATGGTCATGGGGCATTCCGCTGGAGGCCATCTCGCTCTTCTCTTAGCATCAAAAGCGGAGAGAAAACCTTGGCTGGCAATCGCTCAAGCGCCGATTACCGATATCATTGGTGCTGACCAAGCCAAACTTTCAGACGAAGGGGATGCAGTGCGAAGATGGATTGGATGTAGCCCAGAAGAAAACCAGACGTTGTGGGACCAACTCAACCCAATAAATCACTTGCCGAAGGCACCGGTATTACTTCTCCATGGGGAACGAGACATTGATGTCCCAAAAGAACAATCTGAGACATACTCACGAGTAATGAGCGCTCAAGGAATCGATGTCCAAAAATTATGGTTACCGGGCGACCACTATTCGCTTATCGATGTAGCATCGGATGATTGGTTGGTTGAAATGGACGCGATTCTTGACTGGTTGTGAGAGACAGAAGACCCTTTGAGGAGGACCTTCTCGGGTCATCATGGACCTCCTTGGCGATGACTATCCGTATTCAACAAATGCGCTTTCGGGAAAGCATGTATTGGTATGTGGTGCAAGTAAGGGGATCGGTGCCGCAACTGCAAAGATGATGGCAAAGGCTGGAGCAAATGTTACTGTAAGTGCTCGCAGCAGTGACGCTCTGGTCAGTTTATGCCATGAATTATCCCTGCTCGGAAGAGGAGAACACGCTCACCTGGTACTTGACCTTGAAAATACATCGTCAATTCAACCTGCAATCCAAACTTTGGTCGAACAACGCGGGCCAATTCATATTTTGATTAACAATGCAGGTGGACCGCCAGGTGGACCTTTACTTGATAACTCCGTTGAAGAATTTGACGCCCCTTTCAAGCGACATCTTCACGCCGCGCATACTTTGACGCAGACCTTGGCTCCATCCATGGAAAAAGAAGGGTATGGCCGTATTATTCAAATCATCTCTACCTCTGTCAAAGAACCAATACCAAACATTGGACTTTCCAATACTCTTCGAGGCGCAATGGCTTCATGGGCAAAGAGCCTCTCACGGGAATTGGCACCTTGCATCACCATCAATAATGTATTACCGGGTTTCACAGATACTGAGCGATTGGATTCTCTTGCGACCTCAATCCACGAAAGAACTGGAAAGAGTATTGAAGATGTTCACGAGGGATGGATGAGTCAAGTTCCTATCGAACGGTTAATTGATCCATTGGAGACGGCGTCAGCAATTACCTTCCTCGCGCTTCCCGCATCAGGTGGCATTCGAGGCGTTAGCTTGGCTGTAGACGGTGGACGCTTGCGAAGTATCTGATTACTTTTTGACGTCAAACCAAACTGGATAGTGGTCTGAGATATCGCTATCTGAAAAGGATGTGTCTACTCCCCAAGTCCCGACTAATCGTCCATCGAGGTCACCGTTGGTTACAATTCGGTCGTATGCGCAATAACTGTCTGAAACCGTCGTGTCGACATTGTTTTCGATAATCCAAGTGAAATTCGAATGTGCCAGTGGTGAGTTGGATAACTCATTCGAAGAGACATACGAACACGCAGCGTTAAAGTCACCAAGAATCACGACCTCAGATTCATTTGGATTGTTTTCAAGATAGGTGTTGACAACGTGAGGTAAAGCATTGATTTCATCAATGGTTTCGTCTCCGGGTTTCGTGTGAATGGTGATCAGGCTCAAATCAAAACCGGTCCCTGTGCCGTTATTATAAAGAATTTCAAATTGGCCGATAAAGGGTTCCCGTTGGAACGCGTCATCGATGCTATCGTTGTGTAACGAACCGTTACCTATGGCTAAGAATACCGAAGTATTGTAGTAAAAGGCATATTGTTCTTGAGAAGATTGGTCGTCTTCTTGTAAACCACTGCGAGGACTGAGAAGCATGTCCCAAGGAGTTGACGACTTTGCATTTATGGCGTCCAGGAAGTCATACGGAACAGTTTGATCGATATCTTTTATCTCTTGTACTGCGACTAAATCATATGTCAAGACAATATCAACCAGTGCATCAACAACTGCGGGTTTACCCATTTTGGTTTCTCCGAAAACCTTGATGTTAAAAGATGCAATTCGAGCCACTTCTGAGCGATTGAGTTCTGGAGCTCGTGCATCATCGGTTGAAGTATTGTTTTCGATGTAAACTGTCGTTGTCTCATCCTCACCTGGTACCAAGACATAAACAACCTCTGTATCACCAGTCAAAATAGATTGTAAAGCAATGGGTGCGAGAATAAGGATAGCAACCAAGCTCAGTCCCTGTAAATACCCGCTGTAGTCACCCATGACATGTGGTAGACCGTTTTAGTTATCAACGTTTAACTCCAAAGAAACTCAACACATAGGTTCTTGACGCGAGGAGGAGGCGCACAACCATGAACGGAGAAGTGAGTCCGGAACAAGCGCGGAAAATTCTCGATATGCTTACTGAAGGAGGTGCGATGGACGATATCAATACGCCATTGGCGCTTCACCTTTCTTCACTTGCCATCGAACTTGAAGATCCGGAACTTGCAGAACGCCTTCTTCTCCATGGCAAAAACAACGCCACTGATGACCTTGAACGCGGTTGGGCGAATTTTGAGAAAATGAAATTTGATGATAAGACAATCGATTCCTTCGCCGAATTAGGAGCAAACGCTGAATTGATTGAGGGCGGAACCGGTCTTGCCGCAGCCGTTTCTCACCATGTGGCATTGTTACACCTCAGTCAAGAAGAATACGAAGAAGCACAGACTTTTGCATCTCGTTCTCTCCGCCTTCGAGAAAAAATCGATGACCTTAGTGGTATATCTTACGGTCTTGCTCTGCTTGAAACATGCTCAAAGAGGCTTGAAGACTTTGACAATGCCTTAGTTCATGGAACGCGGCGTATAGAACTCGCAATGCAAATGAAGGACGAAGAGGCACAAATCGAGGCTATGGCTGATTTAGCTCACACCCAAGCAACCATCGGAAACTTTGCTGCCGCAAAGGATCTGTATGAGCAATCACTCAACCTTTCTGTTGAACTTGAAGACCTTTCTGGACAACTGGTAGCACGGTGGGGTCTTGCTGACCTTGCTGAAATAGCCGAAGATTATGAAACGGCGATGTTGCAACTCTCCGATTGTCTTCATTCATTCCTTAATGCGGGTCTTCCTACACCATTAGCAGTTCGACAGCGAATTGAAGATTTAGCGAATTTTAATGAGACAGGTTCGACTGAAAATTAGGTCAAACCACCATCTCAAAGAGCCACACTCGTTATGATGTGGTTTCGATTGGGAGGATTGTTGACGGCCATGGAGCATGATATTTTCTTCTCAATCAGTCAAACTCCTGATTCAGCGGGTTTGATTCCTACTGAACGGGAGATGTTTGCGAATTACTTTCAACAACTCGAATGTGCAGACGCACTTGGATTTGGCGTCGGATGGCTTGCACAGGCCCATTTATCGACCGAGATTCAAAAATCAAATACCAAACCTGTCGTACCACATTGGCAAGGCGAAGTTGGACTTTGCACCGATTTTCCTCAACTCGCTATGGAATCTTTTCGTCGTACAAAGAACATCGAAATAGGAAGTGCAGTAGTATCCATTCTCGCATCTGGCGGGCCAATTGCCCAGGCTGAAAGAATCGCGAACACACTCCAGTTACACGGACTCAATTCTGAAGAACATCGTAAACTCCATGTCGGTTTTTCTGCGGGACGATTTGAATTTATGGCCCGCCCGTATGGAATTACCCCTCGTAATTCGATTGAGGAAGCAGCATGGCCCGTTCTTCGAAGTCAAATATTCATGGAAGCAGGTGACATCTTCCTTCGATTACTTCGAGGAGATATTTTGAATTCGAACATGACTCGAAAGACTGTTCTGCGACGAGAACATTTCCGAAGTGATGAAGATTGGATAAAGGTGCAACAAGCGGCAATTGAGTTTGAAGAATTGGAGACTGCACCTGAAGAAATTGAAATCCCTAAACGCTACGTGTTTGAAGATTTGAAAATCATTCCACAAGACTTTCGTAGAGAATTACTCGTTTTGGTTGCGGGAACACACGATCCAAAGACACAAGTTTTCCTCAATACGATACTCCCTGTGAAAGTATTCAATTTGTCCATCACAAAACCAGAAATCATTGATGCAACGCATGAACGAATGCGAGAATCATTTCATCCAGATGGAGGTTCATGGGAGCGTAGAGATATGCCTCGTACTTCCTTTGTATTCCTCAATGCAGAACAAGGTCTGACGTCTGAGCAACAGAGCGCTGCTGCCCATGAAGAAGCAAAAGCAGCTTTGGGTGCATACTGGAATGCATTGGAGGGGACCATCGACCCTTCAAAAGTTCAAAATGCTGCCCAAAATGCGCTCATAGGAAATGTCGAAGAAGTTGCGCAACAAATTATCGAAAGATTCCATCCGCAAGATAGAATCATGGCTTGGTTTGACTTTTTCAATCATGATTCAGACAGAGTCTGCCGGGATATGACTGCATATATGCAACTGGTCGTCCCAAAGGTCGAGGGATTACTTGCAGAGGTGAAGAAGTGACAATTGAAAACGATACCCCCTCGGCGGTTGAACCAGGAAGACCGGGAAGTTCTCTTTATCCTGAATCACCCTTAGGTGAACACATCGAAGGAATCCCAACTGGACGTGAAGTTGATTGGGAACCGTTAGTTGATTATCGAAGAAACGGAGTATCTGAGACCACAATTCACGGTGCAGTTGCCTGGTCACACGGTAGTGAAGTCATTCACTCCTTTGGAGGTAATGTGCTCTGTTACGGCCGCTCGATGATGAAACCGTTCATGCTTAAGGCGTTTACAAAGGAACTTGAAAACTCCTCATGGGAGCAAAAAGCGATCGCAGTTGCATCACACAATGGAGATACCGAACACGTAGCTGCTGCGCAGTCTTTACTCTCGCAAGAAGAGTGGCCACTGATGTTGACGCCTTTGGATGTTCCACTCATTCAATTTGGACGACAAGTTCGCAGACCTCGAAGATGGTTTCATACATGCTCTGGAGAACACGCAGCAATCTTACACGGTTGTCGTAAAAAAGGCTGGAACAGAGCAGGATATACGCTTCCAACTCACAAAGTATTCGACGCTTACATGGAGGAAATACGCTCATATCTTGGAGAAGATTGGAAACCGTTACGAATTGCGAAAGATGGTTGTGGACTCCCTACTGTATCCAACACCGTTGCCGAATTAGCCCAAATTTATGCGGGCTTGGTACGAGACAAAAACGACGATTGGATTTGGGAAGCAATGATACGAAATCCAGATTTAGTCGGGGGTTTCAACCGACTGGATTCAACCATTTTGAAAGCTGGAGAAGGCAAGGTGATTGCAAAGGAAGGAGCAGACGGATTACTCGGTTTAGCCATTGAACATCCAGATTATCCCAAGGGCTTGGGAATCGTTGTCAAGATAGCGCATGGCTGGAACTCTCAAGCAATGTGGTATGTGGCCCGAGCAGTGTTGGGTGTTCTCGGAATTGACTTGAGAAACCCTTACCCGTTGCATCGGCAAAAAGCATTCATCGTACCGGGAATCGTCCCCAAACAGTATCTTCCTGCACTTGAAAAATTACCGACTTGGGATGAATGGGATCCCGATCAAGACCGCTGGTTGTATGATGTCGAGGTGTGACCATGCACTCGGTTGAGAATTTCATCGCCGGCTCATTTACCCCTGCACAGAGTAAACAGACCATCAACAACTTCAATCCTGCAACTGAACAGATAATTGCTACGATTCCACGTTCTCAAAAAGAAGATGTTGAACATGCTGTAACCTCGGCGCATTCTGCACAAAAAGAATGGTCGAAACTTACACTCGAACAACGTGCCGATTGGCTCGACAAAATTGCAGATGCCTTAGAAGAAAAAACTGAAGAAATTGCACATACTGAATCGATGGACACTGGCAAACCGATTGCATTGGCTCGGAGAGTTGATGCGGCGCGTTCAGTCAGTAACTTCAGATTCTTTGCAGCATTTGGAAGACAACACACTCAACAAACATTCCAAATGGATGATGCAATCAATATTGTTCACCGCACACCTGTAGGAACCGTTGGACTCATTACGCCATGGAACCTTCCGCTGTATTTACTGACGTGGAAAGTTGCTCCAGCCCTCCTTATGGGTAATACAATTGTTGCAAAGCCAAGCGAAATTACGCCTTTAACTGCCAATATGTTAGCACAAACCTTTGCCGAACTTGGCTTGCCACAGGGAGTTTTTAATCTCGTTCATGGGCTTGGACCCGAAGTAGGTCAAGCGATTCTTGAACACCCTGGAATCAAGGCAATCTCCTTTACAGGTGGCACAGATACAGGACGAATCGTTGCTCGAACAGCAGCTCCAATGTTCAAGAAATTGTCTCTTGAACTCGGTGGTAAGAATGCGACAGTCGTGTTTGCTGATGCAGACCTTGACAACGCCGTAGACGGTGCGGTTCGAGCGGCTTTCACCAATTCGGGTCAGGTTTGCTTATGTGGTTCTCGTATTTTCATCGAATCGGAAATCGCTGAACATTTTAAACAGAAATTCATCGAAAAGGTTCGAGCAATTCAACTTGGAGACCCTATGGATGAAGAAACGGAAATGGGGACAGTTATCTCGCCCGAGCACCTTCTCAAAGTTGAATCATACATCGATTTAGCACAGAAAGAAGGCGGGGTGATTTTAACAGGCGGTACTCGAGAAATGACCGGTTACTATGGCCCTGAAGGCATTGGAGCCTACCTGCGTCCCACTGTTGTCGACAAATTACCACACACTTCACGATGTGCTACTGAAGAGATTTTTGGGCCAATGGTCACTCTGCATTCCTTTACTACTGAGCATGAAGTATTGGAAATGATCAACCAATCAGAATACGGTTTAGCAGGTTCAGTGTGGACATCGAACCTTGAACGAGGACAGCAATTTGCACAGCAAATAGAATCGGGAATCGTGTGGGTAAATACGTGGTTACACAGAGATTTGAGAACTCCTTTTGGTGGAGTTAAAAACTCGGGTGTTGGTCGTGAAGGAGGGCAATGGTCCCTCGATTTCTTTTCGGAATTAACCAATATTTGTGTGAAAGAAACCCGTGAGAATTGACAAACATATCTTCAAAAGGTCTTGATGCAACATCCACATTATGACCCCGTTACCACTGTTTGTTTTACCGATGGTACTGATGCCGGGT
>CALCOP010000098.1 GCA_937897365.1 uncultured euryarchaeote | reverse complement strand
ACGAATGAAGAGAACTCCGTTGCCTTTGACGCGGTCTCCTGGATTGAGTTTACCTGCCAAATCATGTTCAGCGATACAGATGATTCGCTCTGGCTGAATACCGCCCTTCATTTGCTCAGGTAATTCTTGAAGTTCAATAAACTGGGAATTGATGAGAATTGAATCCTTTTGATTTAATTCAAACCGTGTTTGACGCTTCGCTCTACCGCATCCGCCATCCAATTGCTGGCATTCAATTGGTTCGATCAATTCTTGTTCATTTGGCTGATTGACAATCATCGAATGTCCGCAAGCAACACACTCAAAAGTTGCTGCATATATTCGAGGACGAACACCTGAAATCTTGGTTGTAACTGCGTCGATGGCAAGCATTGTCCCAATATCATCTGCACGTAATTGCGAAACAGTGCGAACTTGGTCGACGGGTAAATGGACGATACGGACAAAGGGATACATGGTCGTATGGCCAGCGTCCATCAAGAATTGACGCAATGCTTGATTGGATGCGTGGAAGTGAAGTTCAGGGTGTTGAACAATATCATGAGCGAACTCATGGTCAAATCCTTCAATGACACGGTATGAAACTTCAAGCGATTGTTCATCAGGCCACATTTGAGCGAGATTGTGTACAGATTCAGCAAAGTGGTCTTGAATGAGAGAAGTCCACCGTGCAGGAAGGTCGAATTCTTGAAGCATTTTGAGCACCTGTAAAACGCGGGAGAGGTTCCCGACTTCCAAACAATTATGGCTACGGTATTTAGCCATACCCTCGCGAAAATCCCACCCCTTCGTTTCCATTGGAGAATGAGTGGGGTGACGGTCAACGATTTACCCCTTTTTTTGTGTCCACTGCCAAAGTGCCATGACCGCAGATAAGATGAGGAGGAATGCCCTCGGTGAAGGTATGCCGAAGCATGCATTTTCGCCGGTTCGCGGAAAATTGGAGCGATGGGTTATCGATTCACCTCACCTTGAAAACCGATTAGGCGACCCTACAGAGCGCGAAATACTCACCCATATTTCTCCACAAGGTCTTCAAAAAATAGAGCAGGGAGATACATTACCGGTCTTGATCTATTTAGCACCATTTACGTCATCTGGACACGCCCGAGCAGGTTGGAAAGCCTTTGCTGAAACCCTGCCTCAGCGTCATGAACGGTTGGTAGCCAAAGGTGAAATGAATCCTGTTATTCTGGTCATGCCCGATACGTTCACTTCTTTAGGAGGAAACCAATTCGTGGATTCTCCGGTGCTCGGGAATTGGTCGACCTGGCTTGCAGAGGCATTGAAGCCTGCAATCGAATCTCGATATGCGACCAATGGAAACTTCGGATTGATTGGGAAATCTTCTGGCGGCTATGGAGCATTGATGAATGCAATGCTTCAGCCCAATGTTTGGCAAGCAGTTGCCTGTCACTCTGGAGATGTTGGGTTTGAGACGATGTTTTTACCAACATTTGCAGAAACCTTGACGCATGTTCACAGATATGGAAGTGCAGCGCAATATGTTGAACACATTCGAAATGCTCCTAAACTCTCAGGCCCTGATTTCCATTCGCTGATGATTTGTGCAATGGCGGCATCGTATGATCCTCGAAACCCTACGCAAGAAAATCCACTTGGTATCGTTTTACCCATAGATGAGCGAACTGCGGTTCTCGATGATGAAGCGTGGGCGCGATGGATGAAATTTGACCCTTTGAATCTCGTTGATTCGAGAAGTGAAGCGTTACAGCAACTGAAGAGTTTCTTCATTGATTGCGGATCGAGGGACCAGTATCACATCCAATATGGCAGTCGACGAATCGTTGAACGTTTTACCGCCCACAACATACCTCACATTTGGGAAGAGTTTGATGGTACGCACTCTGGAATAGACTTCAGACTGGATTGCAGTTTTGCTCAATTGTCAAAAGACTTGAGCTGATTTTGACAGGCAAAGGAGGCGGTTAGTTCTTCAAACGCCTTCTTTTGAAGGTGGTATGGCCGAACCTATGGACTATGCGAGTGCGGGCGTTGATATTGACCTTGAAGGGTCTGCTGTCGCTTCCCTTATCGCTTCACTGAGCGCATCCAGCCGCCCTCCAGGCACCCCTGGTGCGCCGGTCGATTTACCTGGCGGATTTGGCGGACTTATCGAATTCGGCGATTCATTACTTGCTCTCGCTACAGATGGAGTTGGCAGTAAATTGCAAATCGCATCATTACTCAAACAATGGGGCGGAGTTGGTATTGACTGTATGGCTATGAATGTGAATGATTTATTGTGCGTTGGGGCTGAACCGATTGCCTTTGTCGATTATGTAGCCGTACCAAAACCCGACCCTGAAACACATGCTGCACTCGGTGCGTCACTGGCTGAAGCATGCCGATTAGCACGGGTCACCTTAGCTGGAGGAGAAACGGCATCACTGCCCGGAATTGTCACTGAACTCGATCTCTCAGGGACTGCACTTGGTTACGTCAAAAAAGGTAATGCCATCACTGGGGAACATTTGGAAGAGGGCGATGTATTGATTGGGCTACCGTCATCAGGCATCCACTCCAATGGGTATTCACTGGTTCGAAGAGTTATGGAACACACCGGCCACAAATATACCGATGATGCACCGTTTAATGTCGCGAGCGTTGGTCGAACCGTCATGCACTTTGATGGAAACGACGATAATCAGTTTACACTCGGTGAAGTCTTTCTCAACCCCACCCGAATTTATTGCGACCCAATCGTCGATTTATTGCACTATGCTGAATCCGAGGAATCGGGTTTTTCACTTTCCGATATTCGGGCTATCTGTCACGTAACTGGAGGAGGTTTGTCCAATCTTTTACGCCTGCATGACTCATTAGGATGGCACATAGAATCGCCACTACGTCCGCACCCAGAGTTCGAATGGTTGCAAGAGGTCGGCGGTATTGAAACCCGTGAGATGTATCGAACCTTCAACATGGGAACGGGAATGATACTCGCTGTTTCCAAACAACACGCGCAATCAATCTGCGATTGGATCAATGACCGGATGATCGGCACTGAAATCATAGGGCATGTCCACAACAATGGACATAATGTCACCCATGCTATCGAAGGCGTCGAGTTTTCACACTACTAAGGTGTGAACTCAGCACACGAACGGCGTATCTGAAAATCAGATACTTCCGTTCTCTGTATCAAAGCCAATCCAAACGGATTATTCGTCCTTCGACTTTACTGCTGCCATTCCCAATCCGAAGATAGCACCAATCCAAAGGAGTGGAGCAAGGAAGTCAGTTGGAACGTCGAAGTTCGTCCAGTAAGTCAATGCCTTTTGGTTGGTCGTAACGCTGGATGCGAGTGTTTCTGCATCGTCGTCACCAATGACGGAACTGGATTCAATCGAGAACACCTTTTGCAAATCATCTGCGGTTGGTGCTGTGTGTTGATCGGTGATTGGTCGCATGTCAAGCCAGAAAGTAGATTCTGAGGAACCAGCGATAATAGCACCACTAAGTTGCTCTGCTTGCAAGGTCACTTCACTTCCGAAGTAAACTGGGAGAGCTCCAGGTAGAGCATCAAGCAATGTATCGGTGTCCAAGAGTTTCGCTTGGATTGGGCGTTCCAACGGGTCAAGGGATGCTGAACAATCATCGACTGCGATATCCTTCAAAGTTGAAGTTCCATCGCAAACGATTGCCGCAGTAGCGTATCCAGAGAGGTCGACTAAGTCGCCAGACCCTGTCAAGAAACCACCGGTGGTCTCAATTCGAGATTCAGCAGTGATAAGACCGAACGTGTTGGCCGTCTTTGCAGGATCTTTCCAAGAGAAGAATGAACTTCCATCTACTGCAAGCATTTCTCCTTTATCGCAGTTCGAGCTTTCTCCAGTGCAAATCATGTAGTCTGTTCCAGTGTCGCTGACTATTCCACCAGAGCCGTAGTAGGTCGCATTCGATTCAAGGCTGGTCCATCCAACGGACATGTCCATTGGGTTACCTGTTGCAAGGAAAGCAACCACAGGGTCATGCCATCCGAGCAACCAGTTGTTGAACTCTTGAGTGAGATACGGGGATGTTCCAAACGAATCAATGAGATAATCTGGTACGAAATCTGCAAAGATTGGCGAGGATACAAAGTAACTCAGAGCATCAGCTGCGTTTGCATCAATTCCATATATTGCTCCAATAGTCGCATTGTTCCAAGGCATTGGCTCAGCAACCTCCATGGTCATCAAGTTCACTGGAGGTGTCATGCCGCTCAATTCTCCATACATGAAGAGGGTCGCACCAGTTCGAGTCGTAATTCCAAGAGGGCCATACAGAATCTCTGCAGCCTGTGTTTGGTTAATTGAAACAGGAGTTGCTCCGGCGTGTCCAGGAATCATACCGCTCGCCCATGCGCCACCCAAGTTGAGGGATTTACTGAGATAAGGGTCACCCACTGGGCTCATGCCGCCAAAGGTTTGGTTGACAAATTGTTGAGCGTTCATTGTGCCAACACCGCCGAGTAGGCCAAGTTGAGCAGAGGATGCGGATGTTGCCCATCCACCAGCCCATGTAGCGACTGCAGTGTATTGTTCAACTGTGAGGTTGAATGCAGTCATAGCATCAGCGACTTCCATACCGAGGAAAGCTACAAGACCGAATCCGGTTTGGTCAGCATTCGTTGCAATCAATCCAGTTGGAGTGTCGGTGAGGTGTCCTGCAACCATCAGAGCGATACCGTTTGCGCCATCAAAGTCAACGCCCAAGAGGTTGTGAAGTCGGCTGGTGATGTCATCGTTGCTGCTTGCGTTGAAGTCAGAACCGCCGCCGTATGTTTGGAAGGATAATCCAATGGCCCCATACATTGTCCAGTCTCGAACGAAGGTTTCGTAAGGGTCAGCAGTGGAATATCGATACAGACCGGCACGCTGCATGACTGTTGAGTTTGCAGGGTCTGCCAAAACATCAGACAGGAAAGTTTCAGGAGCGCCCATTCCAACAAATGCAACAAGGCCGTTAGGATTTGTAAGAGACATGTTAAATTCAGCATCAACAGGAGATGAAGTGTTGTCCATTGCGTTTTCCAAATCTCCAGAAGACCAGTTTCCATTAGTGGTTGATAAATTGTGTCCTGCTTGTAGGTTTGCGCCAATTACACCCATACCTGTTGCTGAGCTTCTCCATTGACCTTCTGCACCGTTTGCCCATGCGTCGCATGGAATTGATATTTGAACTACGACGACCATAGTGCAGAGGTCGCTGGTTGTTGCGACTGCTGCTTGTGTCGTGTTCATGTCTTGGTTGATCATTTGTGCAGCGAATCCAACCTTGGTCAAGTCCATGATTCCGTTGATTGCCATTCCAGTTGCACCAATAACTTGCGGAGTAAATCCAATGTTGAGTTGTGTAATGTGAACATCACATGGAACAACGGTGTCAACGGAGCACGCATAGGATGTGTTCTCATGATAGGTAATGGTTCCAGCATCCGAATCGTGGGAAGTAAAAGTTCGGTCAGAGGTAACGGTGTAGGTTACCGGTCCAATCTTTTCATGCACTGGAGCAGTTCCATTTGCCATCACATCATCGACGTTGGTAATGGTCCACCCATAGAAATCTCGGTCGGCTGTGGATGTGGCCCAATCTGGATTGATTTCTGTGCAATCTGAGTTTTCACAGATATCATCCAAAGGTTTCGTCTCTGTCGCTTCAAGAACTGCGTCTTCTACTCCACCGGTTGAAAGGACTGAGAGTCCACCGCTTAGAAGTAAACAAACAAGTCCTGTTGCTAGCATCGTTTTCATTGTCATCATTGACATAAATGACCAACGCCAACTTATAGCACATAACAGTTGAGGCGGAAACTAAGTGTTTCTGTGGATATCTTGAACTCTGGCTTTTCGCCGGAAAAACAAGCGGTGTGGTCTTCAAGGGGAAGTTCTACGGCCTGTTATGGCCGGTGACAATCAGGGACAATCGCCCCCATCCGGCTGGCCAGGCCATCTCTGGCTTGAAGGCAGGACAATCGTTCATTTACTGGACGAACAAACTCGGCCAACCCACATGCCGCGAGGACCTGCAAAACGTACTGGGCCAGGATTTCTCAATCCGGCAATGGCACCGGCCCGGACACGCAGTGTTCTGCTCGTCAACGATGCGCTGCAACATGATTGGTTGGTCCGAGCCGATCAATCAATCCGAATCTTGGATGCATTGTGTGCGACTGGCGTACGTATCCGGCGATGGCGAAATGAAGTCCCCGGTCCGCTTCAACAACGCTTGAGGATTACCGCCAATGACTTGGACCAATTTGCCTTGGACTGGGCAAAAGCATCGCATCAAAAACATCCTCCTTCGCAATCGGTGAATCACGAACCGGAAGATGACCGATACGGTAGCAATTCCGACCAAGTCTTCGATAATGGCTTAGATTTCCGTAACAAAGATGCGCGTATCGCAATGATTGAATCGGGATTTCAATGGATTGATTTGGATCCTTTCGGTTCACCCGTTCAATTTCTTGATGCTGCTCTACAAGGTTTGTCGAGAACCGGTGTTTTGGAAATTACGGCAACCGACACTGCAGCATTAACGGGCTCTTCAGCGTCAAGTCAAGCACGCAGATACGGTGCGAAAGGAATCGTAGATGTCTATGCGCATGATGATGCTGTACGTCTTCTTCTTGGAACCGTTGCAACCAGTGCCGCTCGGCTGGACAAATCGATTACTCCTTTGTTAGCCCTGTTTGACGGCCATCATGTACGAATCTCTTGCCTTGTTCAGACAAGCAGAGAAAAAGCCAGTAAAATCAACAACTCAATTGGCTGGAGGGTGCGAGAGAGCGATGTCCCCTACCGATTTGTTCAACACCCAACTCCAGAACAGGTCGAGCGAGCAAGCGGGCCGATGTGGACTGGAGCGCTTTGGGAAAAGGGAGTCGCTGAGCGTATGACAGAACAGAAAGTACTCGAATTATGCATGCCATCAGAAGAAGAGCTTGAGCGTATGCGGGCGCAAGGTCTTGAGTGGAGTGATGAAGATATCGAATATTCGACACGGGAATTGAGACGTAGTGTCCGTTATATTGCAGATGCTGCTGATTTGATGAGCCGAGAACACCTGCTCCTCAACCTCGATTCGCTACCACGATGGGCGGGTGTGGGTGGGGCTCCAAAAGTTGAGAAATTGATTACCAGCCTCATCGATTCAGGACACTGTGCTGCTCGAGTTCCAGATTTAGAGCCCTTAATTGCAACAGATGCCCCATTTGATGTCGTGCTTTCCCATGTGAGAAAGACATCTCCATCAACCAAATGATGGGTCGATATCTCGTTGTTTATCGTCTGTATCTGATTCAGGGCCTGGTAAGAGCGTACGGGAATTTTCGAGAACCTCACGGACGCTGTCTTCGATGTTCTGAGCGTTTTCGAGTAACTCGCTGAGTGGGATTTCAATTCCCGTTAATTCAGCAACTGCTTCGACCGCTAAGGCAGCTGCTCGGGCGTCCGGATACATAGGACTCGCTTCAGCCAACAAAGCGGTTACGTCAATGCCAAGGCGGTCCCCCTCACCAAGTAAAAATCCTGTAATACCTGCAACAATTCCTTGCTGAATAGGTTCAATTCCGGCTCTGTGTAATCGGTCCCGGGCAAGTTGTGAGGACCCAACTCCGAACAATTCACCCGTTGCGACTGCTTTACTTGATTGGACCAAACCATCGATGATAATTAAACGGTCAAAACCTCCACGCGTGAACCATTCTAACACGGTTGATGCAAACATGATGTCTTGCTCATCCTTGAATTGTATCTCAGAAGTAAAGACGCCAATTCCATCGCCTTGGTAGACCCGAACCGGGTGCTTTGGAACTTCGTTGTGAATCAAAGCGACAGCAGGAAACTCTGCATTTAGAACCGTGCCCAACTGTTTTAGTTTGAGTGTTTGAATGATGTGAGACGCTGCAATAACGCCGACCATGCCAGCGGTAGTGAAGCCTGCTACAGCGACTCCACCTGTTGTTCGAGGATCTGCACCATCTTGAAGCACCAGAGCATAACCTTTGAATTCATGTTCCATCAGTCTATCCTCCTTATTGGGGCGTGAAGGCGTTCTATCAAAAGTCATGCGGTAAGGTCAATCTTCCCATACCGCCCAATCTTCCCATCCTTCTTCTCGATACCACCATACGCCTTCTTCGTCTTCCCACCACTCAGTTCCTTGCTCATCAACTGTGATGCCGTCGTCTTCCGTCGTTTCTTCATCGGTTTGTTCAATTTCCTCTTCAAATTGCTCAACCTCTTCTTCGTAATCATCCGAATCTTGGAATTCTTCAATATCCATTCGGCCATCGACTTCATCAAACAGCGAAGGGCGGCGTTCTGGAGGCGTTAAGTCAACACGCTCTCCTGATTCCTCTGATTTCATTTCATCAAGACTGCGGCTGGGTTTAACAACTGGAGTTGGCTCATTTTCATCATCATCATCGAACACTTCGAACCAATCATCATCCTCTGCTCGAGGGCGAAGCAAGACAAAGGTTGCACCAAGTCCACCAAGGACGAGTAGGGCGATGATTCCACCAACAAGTGCTCCAGAACCACCTTTTGTTTCATCAGGCTCCGAGTCACTTGAATCATCCACTTCGATTTGAGGAGAAAGCATCCACTGAAGTTCGCCTTCAATACTAACATTGTTTGTCGTCATAGAATCACAGCGATTGGTTGCATCATCTAAACAAGTGAAATGGACAACATAGCCAACACCTTGAATGCCTGGGAACAAACCGTCGGATGGCCCATTACGAACCGGTGTGAATTCAATTTGCGATGAACCATTCGCTGGAATTGTAATGCTTGGACTGCTGCCCGTTAACGACGCTTGCTCAAAGGTCAATGGAAGAGATGTGGTAGGAGTGACCTTCCAAGAGAATGTGAGCGTAACGTCAAACGGATTTGGATTGGTGACGGTGCACGAAATGACCTCATCAGTGCCGTTATCTGCCCATGCATAGGTAACTGCTTGACAGGTAAAGGAACCTGCAACCACTGCATCAGGGAATGGCGGTTGAACGGTTTCACCTCCGGTCTCGTTATCTGTCTGATTATCTATGTCGTCCACTTGGTCATCGAAGAAGGTAAACGAAAGCGTTGCATCTGGCGATGGTGAATACCATGCCTGATTATCGGATGGCGCCAATGTCAACTGGTCG
>CALCOP010000097.1 GCA_937897365.1 uncultured euryarchaeote | reverse complement strand
AATGGGGCTTCTGGGGATTAATTGTCTTCGTATGGATTCCATTCATGGCATCTGGCGTATTGGTCGGAGCAATGCTCGGCCTGTTATCGCGTATGAACTTCATGCGTGTGTTAAGCGCTACAGCCATAGGTGGTACTATCGCGTCAGTTACTTGGGCTTACACAGCAGAGGGTATTGTCAAATTCATGCACCAGTACAAGTTAGAAGCTGTAATTCCATTGATCATTATTGTCTTTGTAGGTGCGGCTTTCCTTCATATTCGTTCAACCAAGATGCGTCGGCAGACCGAGTTGTTTGAAGACACGCTGCTTGACAATTTCCACGCAAACATCCAAGCCAAATACGGCAACGAATGATGGGTTGGTGGATACATGGATTCTATCCACGAACTACCCGGAAAAGACTCCCACTGTGGCGAACACGCCATTCTTGGTGTTGTGACAGTGAGTGATCGGGCCAGTACTGGAACATACCAGGATGAAGGTGGCCCGGCTGTTCTTGCTTTTTTCAAAGAAGCCTTAGCAAGCCCTTCCACCGTTCATTACCGGTGCGTCGCTGATGACCAAAAGGTGATTGAACAAACGCTATGTGAACTGAGTGACACCCTTGGATGTAACGTAATAGTAACAACTGGAGGGACGGGGCCTGCTGCCCGGGATGTCACTCCTGAAGCAACTGAAAATGTATGCGAAAAAGTGCTTCCTGGTTTCGGGGAACAAATGAGAGCGATTTCATTGAAATTTGTCCCGACGGCAATTCTCTCTCGACAGATAGGTGGGATTCGCGGCTCATGCCTCATTTTCAATTTGCCAGGAAGGCCAAAATCAATCAGAGAAACGATTGATGAAATATGGAAAGCTGTTCCATATTGTGTCGACCTTATCGGCGGTCCTTACATCGATACGTGCGACGAAATATGTGAGGCTTTTCGACCGAAAACAGCTCGCAGACGCTAAGCCTCCAGCCAAAGAGTTCATTGGGTCGATTCCCTTGTATAAGCCAATGGAGACCAATACTTCACCCGGAAACATGCTCATTGTTGGTGCAACCGTCGTTTTGCCTGATTCTACTCGCATCGCTGATGTACGTGTTAAAGATGGCATTATCGATGCGATATCAGAATCCCATGAACTACAACCATTGGACGATGAACTTCTCATCGATGGAGCTGGCTTGCACCTTCTTCCAGGAATTATTGACCCCCAAGTGCATTTTAGAGATCCTGGTCAGCCGGAGAAAGAAGACCTTGGAAGTGGTTCTGCTGCTGCAGTGAGTGGAGGGGTGACATCCTTCCTTGACATGCCAAATAACAAGCCATCTATTACAGACATGGCAGGTATGCAAATGAAACTCGATACTGCTGCTGCAAAATGTGTGAACAACTACGGATTCTTTATCGGAGCGACGCCTGACAATGTTGAAGATTTACAAGAAGCAGTTGGAACACCAGAAGCACCTCTTGCTATTCCCGGAATCTGTGGGATTAAGGTATTCATGGGCTCTTCAACAGGAACATTACTGGTGAATGAAAGAGATGCGTTGGAAACCATATTTTCCAAGACTGCAGGTTTAATTGCGGTTCATGCAGAAGATGAAAAGCGATTGGTCTCTCGATACCCTGACTATGAGAATCGAACAGATATTGCTGCTCATGCTGAATGGCGCGATGATATTACGGCTCTACTGGCCACACAACTGGCTGTAGAGTTAGCCCAGACATACAATCACCGATTGCACGTATTACACCTTACATCGGGACTCGAGGCTGACTGGTTGAATGGAATTACTTCCCTACCTTCGCAGGCTACAGAGGGTGCAATCATCACAACCGAAACACTTCCACAACACCTCACTCTAACTGATGTTGATGTTGCTGAACAAGGAACACGGCTACAGATGAATCCACCTATTCGCTACCAAGAAGACAAGGATATCCTATGGCGGCGTTTACTTGACGGCACTATTCAATGCATGGCTACAGACCATGCACCTCATCCATTGGAAGCAAAAGCGCTCGGATTCCCAAAAGCACCGAGTGGAATGCCAGGTGTCGAGACATCACTTGCAGTGATGCTTACTCATGCGAAATCAGGGCGATGTACAATTGAACAAGTAGCTCAATGGATGTCGACCAATGTAGCAGATTGTTTCAACATGATAGGTAAAGGGCGTATTGAAGTGGGATTAGACGCAGATTTGGTATTGGTCGATATGGAAAATGTTCAACAAGTCAAGGATGAAAACATGTGGGCGAGAGTCGGTTGGAATCCTTTCCATGGACGCGACCTTGTAGGCTGGGCTCAAGTCACAATTGTGGCAGGAGTCCCTGTCTTTGAACGAACCAAAGAAACTGGTCAGAAAGGCCGAATTCTGGTCGAAAAAGGAACTTCTGGCTCTCCAATTCTCATGGGTCCTTGGAAATAAGGCTGTTTTTTGATGTTTCTTCTTGTTCCATGAGATAGGATTATACACTTGAAGCATAAATTCGACTTAGGGAACTATATGAGTTGGCTAGAAGAAAACATTGGAGAAGGATATCAGCAAGTCGTCATCGGATTTACCGTTTTTATTATCGGTGCCGTAATGGGTTGGATGGAAGCAGCAAACGGTCAAATGACTGCTGCTGAAGTATATATGCCAGCAGTAATCATGCTTTCGGGCGCAATGGTAACAATGCTTGGATTATCATTCGGGACGGATAGTGAAGAAGACAGAACCGATGATTTGATGAACGCAATTAATGACCTTACTGCTCGCATGAATGCAATGCTCGGTAAGGAAGAAGAATAATCACAGACCATACAGGGAACCATACTTTTGTTCGACGTAGCGAAGGAATGGTTCTGGTGAAGGCGGGGAGCCTGTGGCTGCTTCAATCAATTCAGCAGGCGTAAGTTTACTCCCTTGCTGATGGATTTTAGGTCGTAGCCATTGAAGGAGACTCGACCAATCTCCTGAAGAAATAATACTGTCAATATCTCCGATTTCATTGTTCATTGATTCAAGTAATTGTGCTGCATAAAGATTACCCAATGTATACGTAGGGAAGTATCCAAATGCACCCATGGACCAATGAATATCTTGCAAACACCCTACCCGATCCTCGGGGACTTCAATTCCAAACCATTCTTCATACATTGCATTCCACGTCTCTGGGAGTTTCGAAATAGGAAGGTCTTCATTGAAGATTTTCTTTTCAATTTCGTAACGTAGCATAACATGTAAGTTGTAAGTCACCTCATCAGCCTCAACGCGAATAAAGCCTTTCGATACGGTGTTAGCAATTCGGTTCAGTGTTTCTGGGTCCCATTCAGGGGCATCTGGGAATTGTTCTCTGAACCATGGTAATGCAACACTCCAAAATGCAGTGGTTCTACCAACTTGATTTTCCCAAAAACGACTCTGTGATTCATGAACACCAAGCGAGACTGCTTCTCCGCGAGGCGTTAGCGAAAATTGCTTAGAAAGCCCTTGCTCATACAAGGCATGTCCGGTTTCATGCATGACTGCATACAAGCATGAGAAAGGATCCAACTCATCAAAGCGGGTTGTAAAGCGAGTATCTCCGGGCCAGAGTCCTGCCGAAAACGGGTGGGTAGAAGCATCCATTCTTCCAGCGTCAAAGTCAAAGCCCATGGCTTTCGAAACGTGCGTGCAAAATTCAGTTTGCCCATCAATTGAAAATCGGAGCCCCTCGGGTAGAACAGGATCTGGATTCGTTTTTTGTGCATTCGTAATTTTTTCAAGAAGTGGAACAAGACGAGCACGTAGACCCTCAAACAGAGGGTCGTAATCCGTCACTTTCATACCAACTTCATACTCATCGAGAAGAACATCGTAAGGATTTTCTTCACCCCCATAATATGCAATTTTTTTCTTTGTCATCTCAATAAGTGATTCCAGCTGAGGTTGAAATGACTTAAAATCAGAGTTCTGTCTCGCTTTTTGCCATGAAAGTAACGCTTCAGACCTCGCTTTTGCAAAAGCGGCAACGAAATCTGAAGGAAGTTTAACCGCTTTATCATAGGACCTTCGCATTTCTCGAACATTTGCGTTTTGATCGTCATCCAGTCCACCTGCTTGTTCAAGGGAAGTGAGCATTTGACCCATGGCCGGGTCAATGAGTCGATTGTGGCGTTCAGCTGCAAGCCATGAAAGAATGTCCGAGCGTGATTCAGAACCCTTTGAAGGCATGATTGTCTCTTGATCCCATCCTAAGTGGCCCTGCAAAGCACCAAGTCGGTGGATATCTTTTACACGTTCTATGAAGACGTCATATGTTTGCATCAAACGTCCGAATGCATTCTCCGTCAAGAAGACTTGTATCGTTCTTTTTGAAAAATAGAAAATGATTTTCGGAAATCATTGCCACACATTGAAGATAGAAGCCCTCCACGCATATCCATGGTGCGACCTTTTTCCCGCAAGGCAAAGAAAAAGCCACCTGTTGATTCAGAAGATCTTGAAATTGAAGAGGTCGTTGATGAAGTCAAAGAAACGGGTGAAGAGCCTGTTGACATGATGGGTCAACCAAATGATGCGGTTCAAAATACCGTGATTCCTTTCGAAGAACTTTCTATAGAAGAAGTCGCTAAGCAACTTAAAATCAGTGCTCGGATGGTTATTAAAACCTGCATGGATGTCCGCAGAGGAGAAAATGTTCTCATTGTTTGCGATCCAACAACTGGAGATATCGGCCAAGCTTTGCATGAGGCTGCTAATGAACGTTCAGATAATGTTCTGCTCATCGTCATGCCCAAGGCGCGACATCACGGTGAGGAGCCTCCTTCCCCAGTGGCCAATCTGATGCGGCAACAGCAAGTAGTCATCGCTCCAACCCGCTATTCATTGACCCATACTCGCGCTATACGCCAATCGCTGCGTGAAGGGTCCCGAGTTGCAACGATGCCCGGCATGACAAATGAAATGTTTAGCCGAGGCGGGATGTCAGCTGATTTCTCAATTATCAAACAAAAAATAAGTGACTTAGGGCCATATTTCCGTAGAAGAAGAATTGTTAAAGTAACTTCTGAGCAAGGCACAGATGTCTCGTTTGAGGTGAATTGGCGCGAATGGAAGTTAGACGATAATGGAATTTGTAACAGACCCAAGATGCTGACCAATCTACCCGCAGGAAAGGCATTCATTATGCCACGCGAAGGTTCCATGAACGGTACGGTTGTCATTGATGGTTCGTGGGAGTCCAACCTGGTTGACGAACCAATTTCATTGATTATTGAAGATGGGAGCGTCGTGGATGTACGAGGCGGAACCATTGCAGCGACTATTCGTCAAGAATTCGGAGAAGCAGCCAAACGTCTTCGCTCTAAAGACAGAGAAAATGTCTGGACAGTGGCAGAATTTGGTTTTGGGATGAATCCCCAGGCACGCCTCTTCGGAAATGTACTCGAGGATGAAAAGAGACTCGGAACATGCTACTTCTCTGTAGGAGATAACACCACTTTAGGAGGTACTTCAGCAGTCGGCATTCATATTCCAGGGGTTCTCAAAAACGCAAATGTTTGGCTCGACGATACCCAACTCATCTCTGACGGCGAATTTATCCTATGGGAATAATCACCGCACTACGTTTTGTGTCCCACAAATCGGACAAAATCTCCAGTATGGATCAAGACCAATTCCGCAACCTCGACACAACACTCCCGAGCGTATTGTAGGCTGAACATTCTGTAGCGGTTGTTGCGGTTGATTCCAAGCCCGCTGTTGAGGCTGCTGATTCCAGCCTTGTTGCTGCGGTTGTTGATTCCAGCCTTGTTGTTGTGGCGGTTGGTTCCAGCCTTGCTGTTGTGGCTGTTGTGGCTGTTGAGGTTGCTGTGGTTGCTGTGGCTGTTGTGGCTGTTGTGGCTGCTGAACAGGTTGAGAAAGAGGTTTTCGAACTGGAGCAACAGGGCGAGGGAGGGATTGGGCTTTTTCAGCCGCTGGAGAAGAAATAAACTCGGAGAGAGATACGCTACCATCTCCATCGGTGTCTGCTTGTTCATGTAAAACAGCTGCCTCCTCAATAGATGTGCCAGTCGCTACTGCTAATTCTTCGATTGAAAGTTCTCGACTCCCATCGGTATCGGCTGCAAGGAAGTGTTCAGCTGCACTGACAAATTCAGGTTCTTCAGGACTCTCCGGTTCCGGTTCCGGTTCTGGTTCTGGTTCTGGTTCTGGTTCTGGTTCGGGT
>CALCOP010000096.1 GCA_937897365.1 uncultured euryarchaeote | reverse complement strand
AATCTGCGAATTCCTTGACTTGGTGCTGGCATTGTGAGACCGCCATTCCATAGCCAGGAACAATGATGACTTTTTGTGCACCATCGACCATCATGGCTACTTCATCAGCATCAGAGCCAACTTTGGTTCGAGTAAGCGATTCTTTCTCCCCGCCTCCGCCAAATGACTTGAACAGAACATCAAGCAGAGTTCGGTTCATTGCTTTGCACATGATGAACGTGAGGATAAGTCCAGATGCTCCGACCAGCGAACCAGCAATAATGAGAACCGAGTTTCCGATGATGAATCCGGTGAACGCTGCAGCAATACCAGAGAGGGAATTGAGTAAGGAGACGACAACCGGCATATCTGCACCGCCGATAGGTAAAACAAGAATGATACCCAGCAAACAAGAAATTCCAATAATTCCCCACATGTAATCTGTGTTCGTAGGTTCACAAATACTGTAGTAAATCAATACGCCAACAGCCACCAAGAGTAAGACTTTGACACCGTTGAGCCAACTTGGACCCCATGTAGGTGTTTTAATCCACTTTCCAAAGACGCTGATTCCGCCTTTGAGTTTGTACATTGCCAGTACTGAACCGGTTAATGTCATCCAACCAACCAATGCTGAAAGTCCGGCCGCAACCATGGTCACGGTTAATTCAAGACCTTCAGGAATTGTATTTGAGTTTTCGATGTACTTTTGAATTTCTGAGAGCGCTACCAGTGCAGATGCAGCTCCACCAAACCCGTTAAACAGAGCAACCAATTCAGGCATTCCAGTCATTTCTACGCGAACTGCGAGCCAATAACCAATGAGTGAACCAATGACAAGCCCCGCAATAATCAGCGTCCAGTATGCGGGTTCACTCGCTAATTCCATGTTAAGGATGGTCGTCAGTACGGCAACCAGCATACCTGTTGCACCAAGTTGGTTTCCGAATGGTGCGGTTCGAGGATGGCCTAATTTTTTGAGACCGAAGATAAACAAGGCTGCTGAAATTAAATATCCAATTGATACCCAATCTTCCATATTAAGCACCTCCTCTCTTCTTTCCAGCAATCATGTTCAGCATTCTGTTTGTGACCGCAAATCCGCCAACCACATTGATCATAGCCAAGACGACCGCAACAAATGCGAGGATACCCGAGAGAACAGTATCTCCTCCCTCATACAACACATTTGCACCAATAAGTGCACCAATGATACTTATTCCAGAAATTGCATTTGCACCACTCATAAGTGGAGTGTGAAGTGTTGCAGGAACTTTCGTAATCAATTCAAATCCAAGGAAAATAGCAAGGATAAACAGCGTGACATTTCCGATTAACATTTCAGGAGTCATTCGAGCACACCCCCAAGGCGTGTTTGTTTAGGGTGCAACGCACCATCATGGCAGAGGAGAACGCCCCCCATACCGTTGACATAGAAATCAGAACCCTCCGGAGCTCCAACGAGGATATCATCATCATCACCGATGACAATTTCACCGTCTTTCACAAGTGATATGATGAATGTAGTGAGGTTATTTGAATACAACATACTGGCGGTTGTCGCAAGGGTTCCGGGTAGATTGGAAGTTCCTACAATAATAACTCCGTTCTCAGTTGTAACGACTTCACCTGCTTTCGTATCTTCGCAATTACCACCAACATCCGCATTCATATCTACAACTACGGCTCCAGATTTGAAATTCTTAACTGCGCTTGAAGGAACAGTGATTGGTGCTGGTCGGCCAAATATTCGAGCAGTTGTAACGATAATATCTGCATCCGAGGCAACACCACACACGGTATCATTGACTTTTTGAATAAATTCTGGAGTCAATGGTTTAGCATAACCCGCTTCATCTTCAAAGTCGTCCATTCCATCGACTTCAATGAAACGACCACCGACAGATTCTATTTGTTCTGCTGCAGACTTTCGAACATCTGATGCATAGACGACCGCTCCGAGGCGTTTTGCAGTAGCAATCGCTTGAAGACCAGCAACACCGCTCCCCATTATGACGACCTTTGCAGGACGAACTGTTCCAGCGGAAGTCGTCATCATAGGGATTCCTTTTGGAACATGGGCAGCACCAAGCAGGACAGCTTTGTATCCGGCAAGGTTGTCTTGGCTTGAATTGACATCCATGGATTGTGCACGTGAAAGTCGTCGTGGGATCATGTCCATAGAAAGCAGGGTGATTCCTGCATCAATACACGACTTCACATGTTCTGGATTTCGAAACGGATCTGCTACGCAAGCAATTCGTGTTCCCTTTGCGACCCCATCAATGCCGGGAAATCGGATGGAGATTATTGTGTCACATTCAAAAACTTCCTTGCGAGAAACGATTTTTGCCCCTGCTGATTCATATACAGAATCGAGATAATTCGACGCCTTACCTGCATCTTTTTCGATAAGAACTTCAAATCCCGCCTTCAACAATTTCTTCAAACTTGAAGGGGCAATTGCCACTCGTGTTTCGCCATCAGGTTCCATTGGTACGCCAAGTTTCATACAACTTCCTCGATACCCCTTGGTCGAAAATAGACTGGGGATGTTGTGGGCACTGTAAGGAGGTTCTTAGATGAAACCCTTCGATACTGTCATCCTCGAATGTCAAAATATTCATTTTTTCAATTTTCGTTCGAACAAAATCAACCATGTTGCTTATTGATGGCCGAGTGCTGGCAAAAATTACTGAGGAAATTCTTATGTCCAACCATCGTAGAAAAATAGCCGTTATCGGAGCAGGAAATGTAGGTGCAACATGCGCATTCGTACTTGCCCAAATGAAAATTGCCGATATTGTCCTTTTGGATATTTATGAGGGGTTTGCAAAGGGTAAGGCACTTGACATGTCCCAGAACGGCCAAGTTTTGAATTATGACGGTACAATTACAGGAACATCTGACTACAACGATATCGCAGGTGCAAGTGTGGTCGTCGTCACATCTGGATTCCCACGCCAACCCGGGATGACGCGCGAGGACTTAATCGCAAAGAACGCTGGCATTGTCAAGCAAGTAGGGGAGGGCATTCGTGAACATGCCCCAGATTCAACTATTGTTATGGTTACCAATCCACTTGACCTCATGACATACCACATGCAAAAAGTAACGGGATTCCCTGCTCATCGTGTATGTGGTCAAGCGGGTGTTCTCGACAGTGCGCGAATGACACACTTTGTTGCCCAAGCTGTCGGATGTTCTGAGGAAGATGTGCAAGCCATGGTCTTGGGTGGTCATGGTGACACAATGGTTCCATTACCGCGATTTACAACCGTAGGTGGTATTGCAATAACCCACCTTCTCGATGAAGAAACAATCGATGCAATATGCAAGCGTACTGCTTCTGGTGGTGGAGAAATCGTCAAACTCCTTGAACGTGGTTCAGCATTCTACGCTCCGGGCTCCGCAGCAGCCATAATGGCTGAAGCTATTTTGAACGATCGCAAGCGCTTGATACCAGCCTCTGCTCATTTAACCGGTCAGTATGGTCTGGATGACGTTTACATCGGTGTACCAGTTATACTTGGTGCATCTGGAATTGAAAGGATTCTCGAACTTGAATTGACAACAAATGAACTTGAATCTCTTCAAGGCTCTGGAAATTTCTACAAATCGCAATTGAAAGAATTACTCGGTTATTGAGTCATTCACGAATGATGGCAAGAGATTGCCGTTTACCTGGTGTAGTCACTGACTTCTCGGCGACACTACCGTTTTCGACAGTGACGAGTTTCTTTCCTTGCCGCCCTCGGGATACCATTCTAACGAGCACTTCTTGGCCAATGTAGCATCCTTTTTTAGGATGCACAAGATGACTTAAGCCTACGGATAATGGGTGATATTTATCAGATATTTCATATCCATTCCAAGGAATTTGATTTTCAATTCGCCATTCATGAAATGCTTCTAAATCATCTGTGAATGTGCTTTCAGTATCAAGTGATGCTACAATAATCGAATAATGTTCATCAACATATCCTATGGTTTCACCATGATTGGAGAGGTATTGCCCGACATTGGTATTTGAACATGCATATTCAATGCCAAAAGTATTCCGTGTTGTGACATCCACAATCGAAACATCTTGGTTCAGTATACGCGGTGTAATGTGCTTCAGCAAGGCCTCGAGCTTCGACTTGTGAGTGACAACTGCTAAAAATTCACCCATGTGGAATACAGTGGCAAGATCGATTATTTTGGCTTTCGACGAAGTAAACACGGTTCGACGTAATTCACCTTTGACCATGTCCACAATTTTGTTTGTTGAGAGTCCATCAATGAATTGTAAAGCGTCCTTACCTTGCCAGACTGTGAGCGCAGCATCCATGTAGGCCACTTTAGGCATGGGCTTACCTCAAGCAAAGGATTCGCCGCATCCGCATGAGGATTCCGCATTTGGATTATTAATCTTAAATCCGCCCCCCATCAATCGGTCGACATAATCAATTTCAATACCGTCAAGCAGGTGACTCGATGCCTTAGGAACCAGAACTCTAAATCCATCGATGTTAATTTCTTGACAAATTTGGTCGGTTTCTTCGACGATTTGCAAATCATACATGTATCCCGAGCAGCCACCCGATAATACACCTACAAGGAGTGCCATTGAGCGGTCATCTCCAAATGCATCACCAAGCATTTCTTGCGCTTTTTCAGAGATTGTTAAATTGACATGAACGACTTCAGGAGTCATCATTTGCACAGGTCCAGAGGTCTCACATGTTCCGCAGTCCATGTTTAGGGCACGGAGCACTTCTCTATGAACCTGTTCTCTCGATGCGGTAAGATTACGAGGTTATCGGCGCTTATTTTTACGTTCAATTTCCTTTAGGAGTATGCCGCATCGTCGAATTTGTTCTTTCGCACGTTTCACTTCTTCCGGATCAAGTCCTCTCGGAATTGCCTGTTCAAAACACTTCATGGCATCTGGATATCGCTCCATTTCAGCATATGCACTTCCCATGTTGTACAACGTGTTCCCTCTTACTTCAGCAGGACGGATGAGCATAGCCTGATGATACGATTCGACACATTTTGGATAGTCCTCGAGGTAGTAGTAGGCATTGCCACGACCATTGAGTATACGAATTAACATCTCATCATCGCCTGCAAAGGAGGGAAGAGCTCGATCAAAACAAGACAAAGCTTCTCTAAACTTTCCATCCTCAATCAATCCTACACCTTGGTTGTACCAGGCAACATCTTGGTTTGAAACAGAACTCGAATCCACATCAGTTTCAATCGACGCTGATGCGAGTTCTTGGGCCTGTATGGCGGCTTGTGTAAGGTCGTATGAGGATTGAATCGGTGCACTTTCTGTGCCGATATTGCTGGCGGGTACACTTTGACTAAGCACTTGCGTAGAATCGTTAAACGGTGAATCAACCACTTCTGCTGCTGGACTGGTAGGTGCCTCCTTCTCCGGT
>CALCOP010000095.1 GCA_937897365.1 uncultured euryarchaeote | reverse complement strand
CGCCATCATAATCGGTGTATGATGTTGAATTCCAGTTTGTGGCTCCGTTAGGACAGTCATCATCAACGTCATATACGCCGTCGCCATCAGAATCTGTGGAATTTGAGGCCATAACGATGTTTCCAGGTTCAAGAGACGAATCTATCTCCATTCCTGGGTATTGGTGCAGGTGGCCAGTCATCGCTTGTCCAAGGAGCATAAGCATGAACAGAAGGGCAACTGAACGGACATTCTTGTTTCGCATGTTCTACGCACACTCTTTCACTTTAAAGTGTAAGCGATTCGTTCATATTGCACGTTGTGTGTTGTGAATTGTGTTTAAACCGTAATGGGTATAAAAGTATTCATTATGCATTATTGTTTACGATTTTTAAAATAAAGTGAAAATTCGTCATTCCAATCGACAGATGCAGCCTTGAACCAATCTTCAGGGTGTTCAAAGGCTGCAAGCTCTCTTGCCTTGCGTTTTCGCTTGGCTCGTTCACTGATCAGCCGCCAAGCTGATTTCTCTCCAATCCCTGGAATCGCCTCAAGTTGCTTCTGAGACATCTTTTCATGGTCGAGATTAATTTCAACGCCAGTAATCGAACGTGCCCCGTGTCCAGTAACACGAATATCGGACTGTGTTTCGAGTGGAATATGATATTCAACGCCGATGAGGATTGGATATGCACCAATTTGTCTGCCAAATGTGATTCCTGCTTTTCCCAGACACTGTTCCGCAGTATGCGCTTCAGTTTGGTGGATTGCAAGTCTCGTGCGTCCATCATGTGCCTCCCAATGCACATCGGATAAAACCTCACCCAAAGGGAATAAATCTTCGAGAAGAGGTCCATCAATTGTATCCCTTACATTGGTTTTGAACATGCTAAAGGCCTTTTGAGGGATTTCTTGGAATCCTGAGCCTTCGACCTGGCGTATGTTGATTCTTCTCAAAAGTAGCCCTTCTCTGCGAATTTCATGGAGTAAATCGAGGTTCATTTGGTATGTGGCTTCAGTTTCACCGTTAAGTCCAGCAATGAAGTTGAGGCCCGGCAAGAGTCGAGGTAAACCGCGTTCACCACGCTCTTTTCCATATTTGTTGATGAGCCGAATAGCTGATTTTAACTGGCCAGAGTCGCAATTCAACCAATTTGCTTCGTGGACACTTGGGTCCGCAGATTCAAGACCAAAGGAAAGGACTGCGCCATCAGAAAGGGTTTGGACCAGGGTTTTTGTGATCTCTTCAGCTTCTTCGATATTCTCTGCAATTATGGATGGATTGCCGTTATCTGTATGGAGGATGCCAAGACGCTCATCTTGGCGTAATCCGTGTAAAAGCTGGGCAATTGGTTCTGGATTTGGAATTGGGTATTCGAGTTCTTGAACCCCTTCTGCCATGTAGGTGTAGGTGTCTGTCATGCCTCCAAGTCGGACGTGTTGAACGCCGGCATCATGTGCTCTGCGAACTTCTTCAAGAATGTCATCGGGCGTGCGCCAAATAGGTACGCCTTTCTTTGGTTCGATACAGAACTTACACCCTCGCTTGTATCGCACACAGCCTTGGTACACTTCGACTTCGTAGGTAAGCGGTCCAATTTTTTCTTCCGTACCAAGGTCCGGATGTTCAGTTACCGCTTTGCTTGAAGCACCCAATTGGGCCCAAGTTGTCCATTGTTCTGCATTTCGACGAGTGTTTTTCCATGAACCTGTTTTCAGGTATGTATGAAGTGTTGCATCCGTATCTTGGACTGCCAAGAAGAGATTTTTCCTCAACGGAGTCCATCCCTCTTTTTTCCATCCACGAATAGCCCAGCCACCAAAGAGAGCAGGGATTTCTGGAGGTAATTCACGAATGATGTTTCGTGTTTCTTTAAGTGAAAGAGGGGTGCCTCGCAAATAACGTCCAGGGACGACCGCACCGGCAAGACAGGCAAATCCTTCAATATTGGAAAGTCGCTTTTTCGCCCAACCTTCTTCATTTGTTCGAATCAAATCTCTCCATTGGTCTATGGTGATGTATTCATAATCGATTTTCGCATGTTCCAAAACACCGCAAAGATAGCGAATATGGAATCCGATATATGGCGGAACGCCGAAGGCCGCAGGCTCATCTTCATACCCGTCAAGTACCAACCATTTCGGCGACGATACTTCGACCATAATGGCCGACCTAAACTTGGTTGCCTTCAATCCTTCTTCTGTCGACGACGTCGAGGACGCTTCTTTGCGTCCTCTTCTTCTTCACGGAGTGCTTGCAGTTCACGAGCAGATTTTCCTTCACCTTGCTTGTTTCCTTGACGATTTCCGCCTCGACCGCCACCTTTCTTTCCGCCTTGCGAAACATCGACTTTGATTTTGCGCCCCAACAATTCCGAGCCATTGAGTTTTGATACGACTTCTTCGCCCTTGTCGGTTTCTTTGATGAAAGCAAATGCAAAGCCCTTTGGTTTTCCATCACCGCTGGTGGCAATCACCAATCCGTTCACAGTCGCAATTCCGTCAAACATGGCTCTAATATTCTCTTCAGTGGCTTTGAAAGGAAGATTTCCAATGTAGAGTTTGAGTCCTTCAGGATCTTTCCTCTTCTCTCTTTTACCTTTCTTATCATCGCTATCAGCATCACGGACGCCAATCTTTCGACCATTGATTTTGTGTCCATTGAGTTTTGCAATCGCCGCATCAGCTTGTGATTTTTCTGAATAAGTAACAAAGCCGAAGCCTCTGTTGACGCCGTTATCATCGGTGAGAACAATACAATCCGTCATATCGCCGTGCTCTGCAAACAAAGCTCGTAATTCTTCGGTTCCAACTTCGCGAGGAAGGCCGCCGATAAACAATCGACATCCAGGGGCGTTACGTGGGCGGCGACCTTTGCCGCCGCTCTCTCCTTCAAATCGGAAGTATGTGCGCTCTCGTCCGTCTTCACGAACATCGGCTGCGATGAAGGTAGCACGACCAGCAGGTCCTTTGGCAAACATTGCTTCAGCAGCACCGCCCCATCGCTTGCCGGAGTTGTTCAACACACTTGCACCTTGATCAAGTTCTTCCCACCCTGCGCCGTAATTGTCGGCAAGAGCACGATAGGATTGATAGTTACAGGATGGACAACGAACATTCCAGTCCCCGTCAAGGTCTGCGACAAGAACTTCCCCACAAGATGGGCAGATCGCATGGAGGACGCCACAATCATCACGGTCTCTGAAACTGATTCTCAAGACAGGACTGTTTTCTTTTACTTCGGCACGACAAACATCTCTTCGACGAACAGCATCAGCAGTTTGGTGCATGTAACGGTCAACAATTCCAGTAACATGGAACTGGCCGTAGAGATGTTCAGGGAGAACACTTCCTGGCTTTCCTTCTACACAAATGACCTGTGCTTCTCCATTTTTTTCATTGAGTTTAACGATTTCACACAGAACAGTATCGCCGACTTCAGGAACGACAATTTTCTTTCCAGCAACGACCATTGCAGTGCCATTTTCAATAGAAAACATACCCGTTGTTGTTGCTAAAATATTTCCATCAACTTCGATGGTTCCTTCTCCAGCCTCGCATTCTGCAGAGGTAGATACACGTGTTCCTGGGGT
Source organism: uncultured euryarchaeote (assembly GCA_937897365.1). GTDB lineage: Archaea > Thermoplasmatota > Poseidoniia > Poseidoniales > Poseidoniaceae > MGIIa-L1. The sequence goes on along the minus strand of CALCOP010000095.1, from coordinate 5,677 downwards.
GACGAGGCTCGGCGTCATGATTTTCATTCCTGTAGCAAACATGGCCCGATGTAGGTCGCATGTTGTGTCGCTTGATTGAACGGGTGTGCTTACCCCTTTTCAACCCCTCATACGACGAGGTTGGCGTCAGGAGTCCTCTTCTTTAGGCAACCTCGCATCACCAGGTCGGTGAAAGCGCCAGCAACGAACGGTGGTAGATGCCTTCTTTTTGGTATGGTGGAGATAGGTAGGTGGGAGGCGAAAATCTGTTTCAAGCAAAGCCTCAGATTCGTATCCAAAATCTCTTCCAAGCGCCTCAACGTGTTTCGATTTTGCACTATGGAGCAGATGAATGACTGGGGTGCCCAATGAGAAAGCATATTCCAACAGCGGGCGGTCGGCCTTGGCAGTTTGAACGCCCCAAGGCGGATTCATCACAACAAGATCAGGGACTACGGATGGCTTTTCACTCTGAAGAGAAATGTGTTCATGCCGAACTTCAACTTCGCCCTCACATCGGGTTGAGATACGTTCAGCATTTTCTTCAATGACCTCAATTACTTCAACATCCGATTCAACAAATGTAACATGTTGAGCGCCGAGCAGTAAGCATCCAAATCCAAGAATACCATTTCCAGCCCCAAGGTCAAGAATTCGCTTCCCTTCAATGATGTCAACTTGGTCAATTCCAAGAATCCAGTAAGCTGCCAAATCTCCTTCAGTTGCGTATTGTTCAAGTTCGACCGAGGTCGATGGGTGAGGGCGTAATTTTGACAATTCAATTGCCAAATGTTTCGGCCGCATTCACTCACCAGCGTGGCTGTTGATTGTATTGATTTTGAGCGTATTGTTGCTGCTGTTGCTGCTGCTGTTGAGCAAGAGCTTGTGCTTGGAGGCGTAAATAGTGGATTTGCTCTGCTTCTTGTCGAAGGCGAGCAAGAAGTTGTTCTCCAGGTTGTTGATTTCCACAGAATCGGCAGAATCGAATACCATCTTGATGCTGTTGACCGCAACTGATACAGAATCCCATGTCTTTGCCCCCATTCTCTTCCTTTCGTCGAATCAACTTGAACCTTCTCATCACATTGCAGCTAATTGTAAGAACACAGGCCACGTTTCGAATCCTTCAGCCGCTGCCCTTTCAGTCAGATCTTCCCATCGTGGGTCATCCATCACATCATTTGGTTCTACTCCTGCAGCGAGTAGTCCAGTAACAACCTCTCTAAATTCACGTTCAATATCAGACATTTCCGGTTCCGGTTCCGGTTCCGGTTCTGGAATAGGGACATTGCCTGAATCAACAGGTGCTTCATCTTCGGTTCCACTTGCAATTGGTTGCACTGGTTCTGAATCAAGGGTTTTTTCGCCAGCTGGCAGAGGGACAAACATGAGTTCGGGCTCTTCAACAGGTGGTAGGGCGACCTGTCTGGGGACGTTGATTTGTGCTTCAGTTGTCATCCCATCAAGCATATTTGCTGAAAAGTCATTCATCATGTCATCCATTTTTTCGGTTGATTCTGCGACAGCAGGTGTCGGTGCAACGGGCATTTCACTGGGTTTTAATTCAGTAATTTTCGCTTTCTTTTCCAGTCTTCCCACACCGAGTATTTCCGCCTGCTGGCGTGCAAGTTCAGCTGCTTGTCTTCGAGGTAGGCTAACAAAACATTTGCCAGGAATCGAAGTAGGCGGGAATGGTAGATAGTATCGCTCAAGCGCAGGTAGTGATGGATGTCGAAAACAGAGAACTCGTTCTGTTTCAAAAGGGCGCTGGGAGGGTAAATCCATCGTAAAAGGCACTGAAGTAATTTCGACAGAATTTCGAATCCACTTCTCAGTTGAGATAAAATGTTGCATCCATGGACCTAAATCAGGGGTTGCGAGTTGAACAAACTGAAATGAAGCATCTCGGGGATTGAAACCTTGTTGCTCAAGTAAAGCAGCTTCTTGGCGCGGGCGATGGAAAATCGTGATGACAGGCTGGCCGTGTTCAACCATATCGCCATGTAACTCCAAGAGTTTTCTTTCTTTTCTTGGACAGATGACTAAAACAAGCATACGAGCAGCGTCCTCATCCCAAATTTCACCCCATCTTGACTCCGCTTCATTTGCGAGTTGTCCGATGGTCATGTCAGGAATCATCGCAGTAATACCCATGTCCGCACCAAACCGAGGGGGTAGTCGCTGGTTTTATGCCTACTGTTGTTTCGTGATGCTTAGGGGATACGCCCTTCTGAAATGGCCATTTCAGCCAACAACATCGTTCCTCCAGCAGCACCTCTTATCGTATTGTGTGAATAAGCGGAAAAGGAAAGTGTGTACTGATCAAGAATCTCGACATTCCCTACAACAACTGCCATACCCGTTTGCAAATTCATACTTGGCTGAGGTTGAAGCGAGAAGACTTTTCCATCACTCCACAAATGTTGAGTTACATCGATATTTTCAACGACATGTAACGGTTGATAAGGCGCACTCGGGCATTTTGAAACCTTTTCATCAAATTGTTGGGATTTGAACGCTGAAATGACGTCTTCGTAACATAAGGGCTTTGCAAACTTTGCCTTAACAAAGACTTGATGCCCATCTTTCCGAGCGACTCGTTGGCACTTTACATCGACATGAATCTCCGCTGGGTGGACGACATTATCGCATCGTGTTCCAAATACATGAAGAAACTCTTCGTGAACCTTCTCAGCCTCTCCAGGAATCTCTGGGTCCACTTCACCGTTGATGGCTTTTTCATCGAATAACAGCCTCCAACCTGCTCCTGAGAGGGCTTGCTCACTACGCATTTCAACTTCACATACACCGTATTCACGAAGTGCAGCCAATGGAGCAGCCATCGGAATTAATGTGCAATTCGTTCCGCATGCCATAGGTCCTATGGTCGTTGAAAAATCTTCAAAATGTTCGAGATTTATATCCGGGATAACCAGAGGTATGCCTTGTTTTCTGCGGTAAAAACTGGCGTTTGAAAATACAGCAATACCTGCCTGTGCCAGTCTTGCTTCAATCTCCTCAGCTGCATCACTTGGGAGGCAAGAGAATGCAACCTCGATGCCTAATTTTACCAATTCGGTAAGAAAGGATTCATTGGATGTATCAAGAAAGCGAAGTGGGGGTAATTCAGGACGTTGTTGCTCTAATCGCCACTGAACTTCAGTAAGTGGTTGCTGTGAACGTTCACTTCGACCACTCACTGCTTTGAGTTCAAACCAAGGATGGTGTGAGAGACGTTGAATCATCCGTTGCCCGACTAAACCTGATGCACCTAAAACGATGGTCGGTCTACGGCGCATATCGGTTGCTCCCATCAGGATGTTTTGAGGCTTGTCGTTCATCGAATTGTCAAATTCCCCTCGCCCATTCGGGTTTCATACGGCGTTGAGAATATCCGTCGAACGAGTAATTTTCGGAAAATATTCCATCCATCCTTTACCGACCCTAATTTCGCTTCACCCAAGCGTTTACTGTACCGGATGGGGAGATGAGCAATTTTGAGATTTTCAATTGCACATGACGTATACATTTCAGCCTCGATTTCAAAACGCATTGAGTTGAGTTTCAAGCTCGAAATAGTTGTTCGTGAGAATGCCCAGTATCCCGAACAAAGATCATTCATAGGCACTCCGAAAAGGGCTACTGCAATCCAAGTGAGAACATGATTTCCAAAATAATTCGTTCTATTCATCGCATCTGGGTCCATTGTACCGCCTAACCGGTCACCAACCACAACATCCGCAGTGCTGAGTTTTGAGAGCATTTTTGGCATCTCTTCGGGGTGGTATGTTCCATCACAATCAAACATGACTAATGCGTCAAAATCAGATTTAAGAAAATGCAAAAATCCGAGTCGCATCGCTGCTCCTTTGCCTTTTCCTTGCTGCAACATAAATGTGCAACCGAACTTAGAAGCAATTTTCTCTGTCTCATCTTGACTACCACCGTCTACGACTACAATCTCTAAATCCCAGCCCTTGTTTGATAATTTCTCGACTGGTATTCGTGGAAGTATGAGCCTCAACCCCTCCGCCTCGTCTAAGGCTGGTAGGAGAAGCATGGCTCTCTTCATGGAACGTGCTGGAGGCTGTTTGGCTTTGATGACTTCGCCTAATCAACGGCCGAGGTATGTATTTCCATCCAATGAAGTCGTAATCCAGTTGTATCAAGAATCACTTCACCTCTTCCAGAAAGGCCGAGTGGATTAAGCCATCTTTTCTCATCACCGTCGTTTTTCCAATCGAATTCCAATTGTACTGTCACACCAATTTCGATTTGGTCAAAACATACTGAATGCCAACCTGCCAAATAACTTGATCTTACTGTCGTTTGATTTCCTTGACTGGTCAATGTCATCGTCACTTCATCGAGGTCGCCCCTCGCTTCAAAGACAAGACATGCCTGTCCATTTTCTGATACTTGTGTTGATGAAAAAGTCACGACAGAGTCTCTCCCTTCGGAAAGAACTGCACGACTTTCACCAAGTCCGAGTGTATCTCGAAAACGGTGCTCTCTCCATGGGTCATCTCGTATTTCACATCCCTGGTCACAAGATGGGGTGTCGAGAGTTTTGAATTGCGACATCGGTGCAGAGCCTGTGGGATTAAATCCCCACAAAACACTTCCTTTCGATTCAACAAGTGGTTCCCAATACTCCGATTGCGCCAATGTCCAACCAACAGTGCCCATCGGCGAGGAAAGGGCGTGTGTGATGTTGAGGTTCTGGATGTTTGATGGTATATTCGAGTAGACAGCAGTCGTAGCAGCAGATTGGAGGCTTTGTTCAACATAAATGAGGCCAAGAGTCGGTATACTTGTCATGTCAATATTTGAAGGTGCATCGAATACATAACCCCAATGTGCATTTTCTGAATAAATAATGCTACCACTTGGTAGACCTTCCAATGCTTCTCGAACTTCAATATCGCCTTGTGTAACAGCTTTTAGCTCCTCGTGCTCGGAGACTTGTAAAAGTATGAAATTACCGAAAAGAATGCCGATTATGAGGAGAGCAGAGAGCGCACTTGCCACGTATTTATGCGGGTGTGGGTCCCAACCGATTGTGAGTAAACTACGTTTTTCGTCTAAAGATGTGAGGCATGTTGATTCGCTCCACCAAAGGGCAACAAGAGCAGCTAAAGGAATGTGGAATGCGTGCAGTCCCATCGAGTATAACACATAGGAAAGCAAGGACAAAACTGGAATTTGTTGAAGGCCATCGATCAGGTGAATTCCTGTGAGAAGCCATAATCCGGCAAACCACACGCTGAGTAATCTCCCTTCAATACTGCTTTTCATTTTCCATGCGGCGGTAATACCCAAAACCAAAAGAATTCCATTATACATGAGCATAGGTCGTCCTCCTTGCCATCCGTATTCAGCAAATACAGCTGCATCAAGCATTCTTGGAGCCAAGATCAAAAGAGCGATTGAGCCTGCAATCGTTAAAAGTACGACACTTGCGAAAAGTAATTTTTTGATATTTGCTCCATATGTTTCATTAAGACTCAACCCGATGATGAGATGTGAGAGCATTAACATTCCAAGGTAAATAGCTCCAGTTGGATGAATCAATAAGACGCTAAAAAAGGCGAGAATAAATCCCGATGTATGGTGCTTCCCACGTGTTGAAGTTGGGCGAAGTAACACGAGTAAGCCGACAACCAATCCGAGTTGACTGGCAACGGATGGAAATCCT
>CALCOP010000094.1 GCA_937897365.1 uncultured euryarchaeote | reverse complement strand
GATCTGGTAAACTCAATCCAGGAGACCGCGTCAAAGGCAACGGAGTTCTCTTCATTCGTTCGCAAAGAAAAGGCGGTAAAGACACGCCTGTTTTCGATATTTTCCTACGAATTCATTCGCTCGAACGACAAAACATACCGCTGGAAGAAATTGTCATAACTGAAGATGAGGAACTCGAAATCAAAGAATTAGCACGTCGACCAGATATTTACGAACTTTTTGCCAAGAGTATCGCTCCATCCATTTTTGGGATGCCTTATGTCAAACAATCCCTCATGCTTCAATTATTTGGGGGAGTGGCACGCCTTAATCCAGATGGGACGAGAAATCGTGGTGACATCCACATCCTCCTTATGGGCGACCCTGGTGTTGCTAAATCTCAATTGCTCAGTTACATGTCGACCATTTCCCCCCGAGGGCGTTTCACATCTGGACAATCTGCTTCAGCAGCGGGTTTAACCGCAGCTGCTGTTCAAGATTCTGCCGCTGATGGGCGCTGGACTCTTGAGGCTGGAGCATTGGTTCTTGCTGACCTTGGACTAGCGGCCATTGACGAATTCGACAAAATGAATGAAGGTGATCGTTCAAGTATGCACGAGGCAATGGAACAGCAGAAGATTTCGATATCGAAAGCAGGAATTAATGCAAGTCTTCGTACTCGATGTGCAGTATTAGCTGCTGCCAATCCAAAAAACGGCCGCTTTGAACCTGTTTCTGAGGTACCCTTCACAGCCCAAATTAATCTCGCACCACCCCTCGTCTCTCGTTTTGACATCATTTGGTTGTTAACAGACGACCCTGAATCAGAAAAAGATGCGAAGATTGCTCAGCACATTATTGGGAACCGTTTGCAAGGCACAAGTGAATTGCTTGTCAGTGAGGGTAATGCTCCAGACCCCACTAAATCCACATCCCGCTCTGGTGTTGAGAACTCCGAGCATGGAGAAACGTTGACGCGTGATCTCATTCGGAAGTATATCGCGTACTCGAAGCGTACAGTTCATCCAAGTCTTGAGCAAGATGCACGCGATACAATTGTCAATTTTTATGTTGAAACTCGAAAGCAAACAGGTGATTCAAACGACAGCGTTGCTATTACTGCACGTTCACTTGAAGCCCTCGCACGTTTGGCAGAAGCAAGTGCTCGTATTCGATTGTCACAAGTTGCTACACTTGAAGACGCAGAGCGAGCTGTTCGAATGACTCGGCTTTGGCGAGAAGATTTGATGGGCGGCAACTTTGACGAGACAACCCTTGTTACGGGCAAGAAGGGAACTGTGCGCAACCGCGAAAAGGCGATTCTTGAAATCGTCGCTGGACTTGCAGCGAACAACGGCGGTGTCGCTCAATTACTCGACGTATTCAATGAAGCAGAACGTTATGATATTTCCCGCTCAATCGCAGAGGACGTCATCGAGAAACTTGTTCAACACGGAAGAATGCTTCGTCCTTCAGGTTATGACACCTTACAGGTCGTCTGATTCTCACTTTACGACTGCAATTCACTGCTTGCATTTCTATGCTGTGAATAATAATATATACTCTCATAGCGAGTCAAAGAATATGCGCAATACACTATGCTGGATGATTGTGGCTTTACTTACATTACAAGTATCGCTCTTAGGAATTGATTTCTCAGAAGAAAAAACAAGTGACTTTCAAGAACAGAATACGGTCGAAGTAAAGTTTTCAGGTAAGCAGAGCAACGGAATGAGTGGAAATACTACTGCAGATTCAAGTTGTGAGCTCTCTAAATGGCAGAACCCAGCAGATGGCCTCGGCGGTCCCGTTTGGGAGAATAACAGCAATTATGATATGTATTCAATAGTCGAGTGGCCAGCAAACTCGGGTCATTTTTATCAAACTCAAATTAATTCATCCGGTGGGTCTGTAGAAGAAGGCCACTGGGAAGGCCCATGCACATGCGCCGAAATCGCCGACTATAGTGGCATTACTTGGGATGCGACCACGAATTTCGATCCATGGCAAATCGTCCTTCACAATGGCAGTGTTTGGATTGCACAGGACGCAGGAACCATGGCAGGAGATGAACCAGTTGTGGGCTCTGACCTCTGGGTTCAATGCATGGATGAAGACACTACACCTTGTGATGAATTGGTTGGAATGCAAAACGTCGGTGTATGGTCTTCGACGGTACTGGTCAGTGAAGGAGAGATTTACGAGTATCCTGCAAGTTCGGGAGAATTTTACATGGTTGCTCCACTCATCAATAATCAAACAGTAGGGGAACCGGGTGTTGACCTCGATGCTTGGGAAGAAGACTATTGTGATTGTAAAGACATCTGGCATGACAGCGGACAACCTGTGTGGGATTCCACAATCGACTATCTTCAACAGGCAGTTGTCGAATGGCCTGCAGGTTCCAATATTCTGTACATCTCAGTCGACCATGGTGTCGGAGTTGAACCAGGTAGCCCTGATGCATATCTATGGAGAAATTGTGATGGACAACAACCAAGCGGCAATCTATGCGACGATATGAATGGCTACGGAGGTATGCCTTGGACAAATTCAACCCTTGTCACAACTGGGGAGATTTACGAATTCCCTGCAGGTTCCGGAGTCTTCCATGCAGTAGCACCTGGATTCTCCAACCAAACAGTCGGTGCTCCAGGTTCTGATTTCCAATCATGGTCGAAAGATAGCTGTAGTTGCGAAGACATTTGGGAAGCAGCCTCGAATCCAGTATGGGATTCAAACACGGTTTACTCGGTTGGAGCTATCGTTGAATATCCTGTAGGAACTGGCGATATTTGGATGGCGATTGTTAGCCAAACAACAACCGGTGTGACTCCTGATCAACCCTTTGCTGATGGTAATCAATGGGAACTATGCGGTCCTGAGGACAACTCCACTGGTGGCCCTTGTGGTGCTACTGTTGTAGGTGTTTGGGATAACCTTTCAAGAGTTTCAACTGGTGAAGTATACGAGTATCCAGCTGGTTCACAAAATTACTACGAAGTCATCTGGCAAGGCGTCGTCGATCTAGAGGTAAACTCCCCTCACGATGACAACGATATGTGGGGGCCAGTCGATTGCCCATGTATGGAAACATGGGCGTTCAATGGTGAACCGGTGTGGGATGCTTCGGTAACATATCCTCCAAACTCAGTCGTAGAATGGCCAGCAGGCTCTATGATGCTCTACATTAACTCACCCGCCATAGTCGCTGGAGACGAGCCAGGAACAGACTCTGAATGGAAACTATGCAATTCATCCGAAGAACCAGCGAATGGCTCTCCTTGTGCAGGACTTACAGTCGTTGGTGTTTGGGACGCTTCAATGAACGTTACATCCGGTGAAATCTACGAGTATCCTGCGAATTCTGGAGTTTATTATCAAGTTAATGCTGGCAGTCCTTTCTGGAGCGTAAGTGCTCCGAATCTCGATATGGATGTCTGGTCACCAATTGACTGTCCATGTAAGGAAACATGGGTTGCAAATGGACAACCGACATGGATGAATGGAACCGCTTACCCTGGAAATTATGTTGTTGAACATCCTGCTGGATCAGGCAACTTGTATACTCCTTTAGAACCGACCGGAGTCTCTACTGGTGCTGGTGAACCAGGCGTTGACTCACACTGGGTTCTGTGTGAAGGAGAAGAACCTTCAGGAAACCCTTGTGCTGGATTGAATGTTGTTGGCGTTTGGGAATCGACCATGAACGTTACAGTTGGTGAGGTATACGAATACCCAGTGAACTCAGGTATGTATTATCAAGCAATATATGTAGACAATAATGGATTGGTAGCAACTGCCCCTGGCGATGCCCAAGACTATGAATTCTGGACACCAATAGACTGTCCATGCAAGGAAACTTGGGCCGCTAATGGAGAACCTGTATGGGTTGCTAATACTGCTTATCCAGGAAACTATGTTGTTGAACATCCAGCTGGATCTGGCAACTTGTATATTCCTTTAGAACCGACTGGAGTCTCTAACAGCGCCGGTGAACCTGGTGTAGATATCCACTGGGTTCTATGCAATGGAAACGGTGCAAATCCAGGCCCTTGTGAAGGAATTACGACTTCGGGTGTTTGGAACAGCACAACTCCAGTTTCCGTTGGCGATATTTTCGAATATCCAGCGAATTCAGGTATGTATTATCAAGCAATATATGTGGACAATAATGGATTGGTAGCAACTGCCCCTGGCGATGCCCAAGACTACGAGTTTTGGACGCCATATTCGTGTCCTTGTAAATCAACTTGGGTGGCAAATGGACAGCCTGTATGGGATGATACAATAATGTTCTATTCTGGGAACTCTGTTGTTGAATGGCCTGCTGGTTCAGGCATGCTCTATCTGTCTGAAGCAGGCGGACTAACAGGATCTGTAGAGCCGGGAACTGATGGCCACTGGATCCCCTGCGAAGGTAATCCAGAGGTAGAACCTGATTTGGAATCTGTATCTGATTCTCTACCAAGTCTCAGTGCAGCACTCACTTTGCTCGGTCTTCTATGTGCCTCTGCATTTGTTGGTCGAACACGGATTGAGTGATATTTGAAAGACTCTTTCTTCTCGATTGAAGGGTTGTAGTCTTGAATGATGAACGCCTCCGCTGGAGCATGGCCGACCCAATTCGCACAGAACCGGTCGGCGAAGTCGCTGATGCAGAAGCGCTCATTCCGTCAGAATTAGGCTTTATGTGCGGCATTGAAGTTCACCAACAACTCGCCACTGGGAAGTTACATTCTCGTCAACCCGGCGTACTTTATGATGTGACGATTGACACCGTTCCAGAACAATGGAAGCGATTCGACCGCCGTCTACGTGCAGCACGTGGAGAAGGTGGCGCAGTTGATATTGCGGCCCGCTTTGAAACACGGCGTAACCGTTCTTTTGTCTATGTCCAATCCCCAAATGCAGGCTTAATCGAGCTCGATGAGCAGCCACCACTTCCCCACGATGAAGATGCTGTTTCTATTGCTTTAACGGTCTCTGCCTTGCTTGATGCTAAGCCCGTAACACTTCTCCAAACGATGCGAAAAACCGTTGTTGATGGTTCGAACACCAGCGGTTTTCAGCGTACTTCTTTGGTTTCCATTGATGGCGTTCTTGAAACTGAAACAGGACCTGTAGGCATCGATGTATTGTGCCTTGAAGAAGACAGTGCTCGAAAATTGGAAACGGTTTCAACAGGCGATGGAGAGCAAGTCATCTACAACCTTGACCGCTTAGGGCTGCCGTTGATTGAGATTGCCACTGCACCTGATGTACAGAGTCCAGAACATGCAAAAGAAACCTCCATGGCGCTGGGAAGATGTTTGCGTCAAACGCGTAAAGTTCGCAGAGGTCTTGGCAGCATTCGACAAGATCTCAATGTGTCATTGGCATGTGGAGACCGTGTAGAGATCAAAGGTTGTCAAGACCTTTCCTGGATTCCTCGTATTATCCGACTTGAAATGTCAAGGCAGTTGCACTTTTATCGTCTCGCCAATGAATTACGAACGTTAACTTCCTCACCACCTCTTCCACCAGACCGCAGAAGTGATGATGCATCTCTTGAAGCTGAGGTTGCTCAATCTGTAGCAGAGTATCTCCCACTTACCTTAGAAAATGTCAGCGAACAATTTACATCTTGTGAATCAAAAATGGTTCAAACAGGTTTGAGCAGTGGTTCGGTTATGCTTGCACTCCCTCTGCAGGGCCTCGCTGGCAAATTCGGTGTTAAATCAGAAGATAAGGAAGGCGCACAATTACCTCGCCTCGGTCGTGAGTTGGCTGGAGCAGCAAAATTGGCCGGCGTCAAAGGGGTTTTTCATTCTGATGAATTACCTGCTTACGGGATTGAAACTGAGCATGTAGATGCGGTTCGAAACCATCTTTCACTTGAATCAAGTGATGGATTTGTGTTGTGTTTAGCACCGTCATGGCAGGCAGAGTTGGCTCTTGAAAGCGTGCTTGCTCGCGCCCGTATGGCGTGGCATCGAATCCCTCAGGAAGTTCGAAATGTTGTTGTTAAGAAAGGTGCTCCAGAAGATGGTACTACTTCCCCGATGCGCCCTTTGCCCGGGGGTGCACGAATGTATCCCGAAACAGATGTTCCTGTCTATCCAATTCATCCAGACCGCTGGCAGAAAACGCTTGAATCACTTCCAATGACGGATGATGAAAGGCAAGAAAGGATTTCACAATACGAAGTGTCAAATGACCAAGCAAGCCAATTATTGGCGAGGGAATTAGACGATGTTTTTGTTGCATATGCATCTCAATTACCTCACAAAGGCTGGGCAAGTGTCGTTCTTGAGAACGATGCTGCAGACCCTGAACTGTGTGCTAATGTCATGGCGGTCAAAGAAGCAGGACTCGTTACTCGTGAATCGATGAATGAAATCATTGAACACTTTAACGGCCGCACACCGAGCAGTGAAGAAATCGCCGCTTTTGGAGAGGCACAAGGCTTCAAACCTGTAGATGAGGGTGATCTGGGGGCAATTATTGAATCAATTGTTGCCGAACGGGCTGACTTTGTCAAAGAGCGTGGGATGGGTGCCATGGGGCCTCTCATGGGTGTTGTCATGCAGGCAGTTGGCGCTGCAGATGGGAAGGTCGTTAGTGCTCTGCTTCGCGAAGCTATTCAGAAACTTTCGGAGTGAGTCACGTGTCTCGACGCTTTCCGGCGTTACTGTTGCTCAGTCTTCTCCTGCTTCCTTTGGCGTCAGCAGAATATCAACAAAGTGAGTGGGGCAATGAAAACTCACTTGCTTGGGAATATGGATTTGATTCAGGTTTCATATCGACATCGGCTTTGTTTACTGGCGAAGAGATCCTTGTTCGAACATCTGGCAACGGAGAACCCGCAGTCACCGCTTTTGACCTTGCTGGAGAGAAACTTTGGCAACGTATTAACAATCGTTCATTGAGTAATGACATGTCGCCTCTCATCCACGTATCTGCGGGGCAAGGTGACTGTGGCGAATGGCCAGAAATGGTTCTTGTTGGATGGACAGATGGTCGGATTGAGGCTCTTCTGCCTTCGGATGGTACGTTATTCTGGTCAGTTCAATCCGAGGTTGCTGGATGGGGGGTGACGGGAGAATTTGCCTTGGATGGTGAATATGTCATCGTTCCAACCCGTCGGGGAGTAGGTCAGTATTGTTTAGCCGATGGGGAACAACAGTGGTGGACTCAGACTGGACTTGGTTGGAGAAATGGCGTTTCCGTAAGCGAATCTGGATATTTTTTAGGTGATGAGTATGGAGTACTTTGGCATGTAGACAGGACGGGAGAATCACTTTCCTATCCACTCGGTCTTGGGAAAATTCGCCATTCACCTCTTTTGACTGGTGCTGGACTGGTCGTTCACGCACAGGCTGTTTCCTCAAGCACGATTGCGGTTATTGATGTTTCAAATGGGAGTGTCATTCAACAATTTCCAGGAGGCCCGTCTCCCGCAAAGCCAAGTTTACATGGGACCTCTTTAGTTACAGGAGACTCTTCTTCTCTTCAGATATTCTCGTGTACTGCACTTTGTCGTCAAGTTGGAGATTTACCGTTTCATACCAACGGTGAATTACGTTGGCTTGATGACGGTGTTATTCTTGCTCCTTCAAATACCCCTGATTCGAACTGGGGATTGTTTACTTTTGACGAACGTGAAAATCTCACTTACACTTCGCTTGATGTTGGGATTTATGGATTCGGGACTGCGGCTCCGCTGCAATTTACTGCCAATGACCAGGTCTTCACTGTTTTTGGTAACGATCAAGCACTCTTACGAGTTTTTACTCGAGCCATTGTGGAAGTTGATGAACCATTGATTCAACACCAAGCAGATTTTGATTGGGGTACTCAAGGTCTTCTTTTCATCATCTTTATGCTGATAGGTTCGTCTACTGTTCTCTTTTTGAATGGGAAAATGGATTGGTTTTACCGAACTTCAAGCTTGTTTTTCCTCATTATTCTTCTTCTCATTCTTCCAGATTTATCTACCCAGTGGTCGAAGATTTTTGATGAACAATTCCCGACTGAACAAGAGGAGGAGCTATGGAATGCTCAATGGCCAGACTCTTGGCTCGATACGCAAATTGTCATCATAGAGATGGATGGAGAAGAGCATGCCGTTGGCGGTTTAACTGGCCATCTGACCGTATATTCTCTTACTCAAGAAGCATGTGATGAGCTCGGTTTTGAAATCGATGGTGAGTTTACCGAACTTGGCTATTATATCGAATCAATTAATGGCGTTGAGGCCAAAGGGTGGGAATACTTCACAGATGGCTCAAAAGGCGTAATGTCCGTTGATTCCGCTAGCATAGAATCTTCCACAATTGTTCGCTGGACTCCAGTCTAACTTAGGTAAGCCTCAAATCATCAACCCTCTTGGGTTGTTTTATGTTCCAAGCAATGGGCGTCCACGGCCCGGTTCTTTCACCTCTCTCAGAGTTGTTGTTGGATGCTCTTTTACTTGGCACTGCATTCATTCTTCTTTCTCGTCCTACGAAGAGACCCGTATTCGATTCTTTGTTCATGGTTTGTTTGGTCGTTTCCGTCTCGTTAATCCGAGTCGTTATGGAACCACTCCCCAATGTTCAACCGGTTACGGTTGCTGCGCTTTTGGTCGGTGCCCAACTCGGTGCTCGACGCGGTGCTGCTTTCGCAGTTCTTGTTGCGATGATATCGAACATGTTCATGGGCGACGGATGGTGGACTGCCTTCCAAGCAATTGGATGGGCGAGCATTGCTGTTGCAGGGTCCCGTCTCCCTCTGGTCACTTCAGCAGGTTTGAATTTGGGTCGGGTGTGCATTGCATCTGTTATAGCAGCTCTATGGTTTGACTTCTTTGTATCTTTATCACTTCTTGATGGAACAATTGGTCTTTACGAGTTTATGATTTATCTCGGCCATGGTTTGCCGTTTGACTTCCTCCATGTGATTGGCAATCTAACATTTACCGTTTGGCTTGGAAGATGGTTTTACAATCTCTTAGAAGAGGAACCCACGCTTGAAGAAATCGAATTTGCGGTGGTGAACGGCCATGGCATCGATGGTTGACGAGCCAACGATGGTTCTTGTCGCCCGGCATGATTTAAAGATGTCAGCAGGAAAACTCGCAGTTCAGTGTTCTCACGCTGCTGTTTCTTGCACTCTGAATGCTCGTAAGTCCCACGCTCGTCTTGTCGAACGCTGGAGAAATGCAGGTGCTCGTAAGGTCTGTTTGCGTGCAGAAGACTTAGCAACTCTTCAACGACTTGCGGGTCAGGCACAAGTTGCTGGACTCGTTACATATTTGGTAAAAGATGCAGGCCATACCGAAATACCACCCGGAACAGTCACAGTTCTCGGTATTGGTCCCGCACCTCGTCGAGCAATCGATGCTTTAGTTTCGGAATTGAAACCTTACTAGGTGCTGCTATGGGATTCCGTTCATTTCTTCATAGAATTACTGCGCCAACTGTCTCGGGTAATTTCCCTGATGCACCTTGTAAAATGGTCTGTATCGTCAACCACCAATTGAAAATGGGCAAGGGTAAAATTGCTGCACAAGTAGGTCATGGTGCTGTCATGGCAACAATGCAAGCAGGTGCTGAAAAGCCATTGTACCTTGAGCAATGGCTTGCTACTGGTCAGAAGAAAGTCTGTCTCAAAGCTCTTGATGCAGATCATCTTTTAGAACTCGAAAAGCAAGCGAAAGCAGCAGGAATTTCCACGACACTCGTTCGTGATGCCGGACATACGCAAATACCCGCCGGCTCTCTTACGGTACTGGCGCTCGGACCCGATACAGAACCTCTCCTTGAACAGGTCACAGGCCATTTGAAGTTGCTCTAAGCACTTCCATCGATTTGATGAAGAGAGGCGCTTTGCGAGTGGTATGCGAGACTACTCATCGGACCGTGTTGATTTGCGTTCAGACACCGTCACTCAACCTACTCCTGAAATGCGAGCAGCAATGAATTTGGCTGCGGTTGGTGATGATGTTCTCGGTGATGACCCAACAGTCACACTTCTTGAGCAGCGACTCGCAGAAATGTGTGGGAAAGAAGCCGGTCTTTTTGTCCCCTCCGGGACCATGTCAAATGCGATTGCACTACGAGCGCACACCTCGCCTGGCGATGAGATTATCACTGCCAAAAACAGCCATATTTATCTCTATGAAGGCGGAGGTTATGCTGCCCTGTGCGGTGCTTCAATTGCCTTAGTTGACGTGCATGGAGGTTTGATGCGAGTTGAAGATGTAGAGAATGCTATACGAAAGCAGGCAGGTTCACTATCCCATTACCCCGATGGTTCACTTGTTTGCGTCGAAAACACGTCAAATCGCGGTGGTGGTGCGTGTTACTCTCAAGAGACACTGGACCAAATTGCAGCACTTGCCAAAGCCAATGATTGTGCAACCCATATGGATGGCGCCCGAATTTTTAATGCCGCTATTGCGACCAAAACACCAGTCGATCGTATGGTTCGAGACTATGATTCGGTTTCGATTTGTTTTTCAAAAGGGCTTGGTGCTCCAGTAGGTTCAGTCTTGGTTGGCTCTTCAACTTTCATCGCTCGTGCACATCGTTGGAGAAAGATGTTTGGCGGTGGTATGAGGCAATCTGGAATATTAGCAGCTGCTTGTTTGTATGCTCTTGACAACAATATTCAACGGCTTGAAGACGACCATCGTCGAACAAAGAAGCTCGCTGAGGCGATTCAGGAAATTGATGGATTCGATGTCGATATGGACACAGTCGAAACCAACATGGTTTATTTCCAATCCGAAATACCTGCAACTCAGGTTATGAAAAAATTACAAAGTTCTGGCATTGATGTCATGGATATCCAACCTCACGCATGCAGAATCGTGGTTCATTTGCACATCACAGATGAGGACATTCAGCGAATTATCGAAACATTTGCAACTTTGTGAGAGTTATATATTCTCGCAGACGATTCACGCTATGGCGAGACGCTCTCAATCAACAGTTTGTGAGATTTGTGAGCATCAAGCAACGGAAAGTCCTTGTCGGCTCTGTTCCTCAATTACTGTGAATAACAAAAAGAAAAAATGGGCATATAATGTCCCAAATTCAGCACATCAACGCGCACGAGAACTTCTCGGTGGTGCGCATCAAACATCCCAGCAACGCTGGCGTAACCTCAAAACAAATACGTCTGCAATGCCTGATGTTGAATGGGCGAAATTGGATGATGAAACAATCGACCCCGTACTATCTTCGCCTTGTTCTGTTGCAGAACTGAAGATTATCAGTAAGCGAATATCTGACGGTGTTCGCCTTACAACCTTACAACGCCTCCACCTTGTGAGTGGGTTCCTGTTGCATGATGGCGTGCAAATTTCTTTTGTCGGCAAAGACATCCTTGTCAATGGAAGAACCATGCCTGCTGCAATTCCACTCGTATCTATGCTCAATATTCTTGCATCAAAGTCAGCGCGCATGGGGTGGGATTTGTCAAAACTCTTCGTAGCCTTTGGTTGTCTGAATACCAAGAATATCGCTCTTGTCGATCGTGCGAGAGCTCCGAGGCATTTTCGCCGCCGCAATTTCCGTCCCTCTCTTCAGAAACCCGGAGCATCGGCACTTTTTACTTGGATTCAATGGATGGCAGAGGAACATCTTACACCTCCAGAAAACTATTCTCTTAATCCAATAGGGGTTTGGGCTCGGGATGTGCGCGACCGTTTAGGGAAGGTTTCTCGAGATAAATTTGAGGAATTTCTCAGTGATGCTTTCAAAGAACATCCATCTGGGCTTGAAAGATTGAATGGATTTCCATGGCTTGAACGGTGGTATTCTTATTTGGCAACTACGCAGAACAATTCTGAACAGATGTGGCCGTTCGTCATCGTTGGCGACAAACTCAAAATTCTAGTCCGTTCAAAGAACAATGCAACACGAAAAACTTCTGTCCCCGAAGATCCAGGGATTTGGGCCTTCTTACTTGCAAGTGCTCTGTCCCCTCTCACTTCAAACGCAGGTGAACTTCTCTATGCTCTGCAGTGTAACTGGTCCTGTCATGAGATAAACCAAGTCCAGATATCCGCACCATTGCGACGTTCAATACAATTTTTGCGAGAGGTTATCGATAGCAATCCAGACCGTGTATTCGTTCATGATGAACACATTCTCGTCATTGGCCGTTTAGGGCATTTCTACGATGTCCGAATCGGTAGAGGTGCTCACAATGCCCCATTTATCATAGAATCTATCGATTCCCTTGAATCACGAATTACCCATCCCATTTGTATTCACGATGGAAACTTTCACTCGACCGTTCCACTTGGAGATACCCTCGTTTCAGTCATCCTGTCGTTACTTGACGACATCAACACATCGGCGCAAATAGACAGCCTTCGCCACCATGTCTCTCAAAATTCTCCATTAGGGTTCCCACCCAGAGCGACCGAAAAACATCTTCGTTTCCTCAACCAAAACGATGTGCAGCTGCTTGAACGAATCGTCCGTGAGAGCCATTCCAGAGAATTTGAACACATACGCTGGTTGCCACAAAGCAGAACACGAGACGTGAATAACCAGGGAGAGTTCATGATGCGCCGAAACATGATGCATCTTTTCCGCAGAAACCATGCTCAAAACCGGCGAATGTGGCAGCAAGGTGCAGACAATAACAGAGCGACCCGCACGTATCGTACTGAGATGTTGGTTGAACACGCTTTAGCTGCGGATGCTGCTTTACCTCATCCGCAATTTATCGAACTCTGGCACAAATCCTTTGATGAAATGCTGTCAGATAACCGGGAACCAAATATTCACAATTTGTATAATGAGGTGCGCGGAAGAAATGAGTGGATGTTTATTCGTAACCCCGGGCGAGATCAAAACGAGTTTCCGATTGGCGACATACGCAACGGTGAGCGAAGATACTGCGAGGTTTTCCCTCGGATTTGGGAGGCGCTCATGCATCACCCAATTGGAGCCACATTCAGAATGGCTGTATTCGATGGTGGCAATCTAACCTTTGAACACTGCCATCTCGCAGTGACTATTCGAACCGCACAGGAGCGCAGAATGATTCGAAGATTTTCATTGCTATTGGGATATGTCGAACACAGTCAGCATGAAAACATCATCCAGTTCGTCCGGCGCGACTATCCACGTAACAATGCGCGTAGAGACCTCACCCTCTTGCTTAACAGGACTCAACAAGACCTTGGTGCACGAGGGGCACCTCCATGGTGGTGGCATTATGCCGAAATACTTGAAGCGCCGATGGTTGCAGCGCCTTTTGAATTCCGCTGGGAACTTGAACAAGACCTGCGAGACCAGAACCCACGAGATGGCCGAAACGGTTTCTTCCCGTAAAATCACTTTTTGCGGCTCAGAGCTGCTCCAAGAACAACACATAGGCTCGCTATGAGCGAAGTTGCCGGAAGACTTTCATCTTCTTCACAGCCCTCTGGAATGAGACATTCTTCTTGATCTTCTTCAAGAGGCTCTTCGACTGGTGTGTTGAATTGGTAGATGAGATGAACCGACAAATCATTTCCGTCATATGCTGCAGGTAGGGAGATCTCCGTATTGCCAGAGCCAATTATTTGTCCGGAATCAATTGTAATGTTGCCCACTTCGATAATTCCGCGAACCACATCAGGATAGTCACCTAATCCGTTGGTCCCTTCTTCGAATTTGGCTGAATGTTCGACAATCCATGCATAGGCAGAGAGCGTATGTGATGTATTTGAGTCAAGTGAATGCCCATTCAATTCCAATGCCCAAGACACCATGCCAGTTGTAGCACTGGTTGGATTCCACGAGAAGATCGATGTACCGTTCATGGGGTTTCCAAGACCGAAGGTGTCCATCGTTTGCGTCATATCGGTAAATTCACTTTCAAGTGAGTCATAATCTGTGACGCTACCAACTTTCATCAGGGAGCCGTTTATGATGACCATAGGAGGGGCATGTATACCATATCTGTCATGGACTCGTTGATCAATTTCAATACTTCCAAGCGGGTCTTGAGCCTCATTTATGGCACGATGGATGTGATATTGCTGAAGGTGAGTTTCGTTCTCGATGTTTTCAAGAGCATGCTCAACATCAACACAATTCGAACACCAGGTTGCGGTATAGACTTCTGCAATCGGTGGTAAGTCGCTGAGATTAACGGTGGTCGTACCTGTCAGGTTTGCATCAAATGACTGACCGCCGAAGAGTGGTCCCGTTTCTTCAGGTGTTGCAGTTGCTGGTGCAGCAACAGTAATTCCAGAACTTAACGAAGTTAGGATGAGGATTGCGATGAGGAGTTTTGCTTCGCGCATACTCTGGCCAAGCGGAACTTGGCTATCAAGGCATTCTGCTTCTGCGACTCATTGATTTGTTCAGCGCAAGTAACGGTCATGTCAAAGGCACCGTTATCGATGAACTTTCCCGATTCAGATTCTTTCACGAGTGCGTCAAAGCGTGAACGTATGCCACTGCTGGTAAGGCCAAAGACATCAGCGAGCAGGTCAGCAGCTCCAGACTGGAGGCCGAATGATGTGAGGCTTGCATATACGGCAACCGATACCAGCATACGCTCTTCGATGTTAATCGATAGTGCTTCACCTGTTCCTTCCTGAAGTAATGCCAGTCGTGCCTCAGTTTCGTACAGTACCTGCTCAAAATCAGCGACATCAAGGTAGTCTCCAAGCATGTCAAAAATGTGTTCCATTGCTTGAACAATGGCGTCTTCGCGACGATCGTCCGCATTCTTTCGTGGGGGCATTGCAGCCCAACCCATTGATACGCGTGCCTTCCAGTGGGACAGGATACGTATTCGTGCATTCATGATTTGCTTCGGAACGATACCGTTTTGTTCCATGGTAGCACGACGGTCAAACTTAGGCATGATTCCAATTTCACCGCCAAGTTCAACAATTGCAGCCGCAATGATGACAGCGTTTTGTTCATCAGAACTTCCTTTGATGCCTTTCTTCTTGCGGCAGATGGATTGCTTTGGCATACCAAGGCGTGTGTACATTGACTTGCCCTGCTTCTTACGGATTGCCTCTTGCTCTGCAGATAATGGTTTGCAAGACATCTCAACCAAGTATTCCAGAATATGCAATGCATGACGACCATACAATGTTTCTATCACCGTTTTGACTCTGCGGGCGAAAGGGTGAGGGTTGCGGACAGAACTGCGGTCAATCTTCTCGAGCAAGTAGTACTTGCGACGGTCTTTGACGCCAGCA
This sequence comes from uncultured euryarchaeote, assembly GCA_937897365.1. Taxonomy (GTDB): domain Archaea; phylum Thermoplasmatota; class Poseidoniia; order Poseidoniales; family Poseidoniaceae; genus MGIIa-L1. The sequence goes on along the minus strand of CALCOP010000094.1, from coordinate 22,222 downwards.
GAGCCGAACTTCATCTTCGGTCCAGTATTACCCATCATGCGATTACGGTCAGCATCGTTTCGGATTGCCTGATAATGCGCATTCTCTCCAAAGAGGATGGCTCCGTTGTCGTTCGCATCGATTTCTTGACTCTTGTGTACAAGGCCGCAGTCGAGACACCATACTTCGCCCTTTTCGGGTACGTTCTTCAGCTCTTTGCTGCAGCACTCGTCGCATTGTGTCAGTTCTTGCTTTTTTCCTGTCTTGTTATCTTTCATCTTAATAAACTCCCTTCTTGTTGTGGATTCGTGAGCGGTTTCCGCCGGTGTTATGGACCGTCCGCCAGAGGCGAAATGAACATTACAGCCGGTTTTTGCCGCCCAACGTATCTATATGGTAAGGCCCAATATTTGAAACTTTCGGTCATCATGAGTATTTTTCACGGAACAAGAATGCTTCATGTTTGGGAACCACGACTACTATTCACTTCCACAGTATATAAAGAAAGCAAGAAAACTTCACAAAATCGCCCAAAAACCGACTTTCCGTAAAAAGTACATTCCTTTTTCCAGGAAATATGCCGAGAGCCTTCAAGAACAGTCGACTATTGTGGTGAGGTTGAGGCGACGCAAATGACTGGCCATGAAGGTGGAGATATTTCGATTGAAGCGGTTGCTTCAGGAGACAATATCCCTGCTTGGTTATTCGACGCATTGTGCAGTGGTGACTGCGACAATCATCTTTTTCTTTATCCAAATGAAGGCAGTAGAAGCCAGATACTTCACCGCCTTGCTCAATTAAATGTCCCCGTTGACACAACGCACCACCTTACCTTACAACGTCTCATTCCTCTTATGATTCTTGATCTCGGCCTCCCACCACTTCTTTCGAACAGTACAGGGCTCTTTCTCTCGATTCACAATCGCACGAAGAGCGCTGCAGAGTCCGGTGAATTGCCGTTACTGTTTGCCCCACAAGCACAGCGACAATGGACCGCTTATCAGACAGAGAGGCTCTTGTCTCTCCATCGTTCACTGACTGAACTGAATGAACCTTGGGTCTGGGATGAAGACCCTGGTGCTCAACAGTTTGATTTCATTCTGAAAAAAGTTGGAGAACAACTCGGTGGCACTCACCCACACCATGCTTTGCAATCACTCATACAACAGATTGGTAAAGCAGAACACCTGCCTTTTACTCTTCATGATGTAGAAGGAATATTCGTTCTCGATTCTGCACCTGATTTTACTGAAGTAGAACGGACTTTCCTTCAATGCATTGCTCAACAACGACCTGTGCACCAGTTATGTGTGCCTGGGTCGTTCCGACTCGGTCACCACGGTTCATATTTGCTCGATGGAGACTGGGACTATGTGACACAAGACACGCTCCCGTCTTGGGTTCCTCAACATACTGTGTGGCAATCCAGCAATCCTAATTCATGGCGTTCGTCTCGTTCAATTGAACGAGGAACAACGTATCACAGAGTCAATGTTCGCCGTCGAAATCATTGTATTGACGCTGCATTCGAGATACTCCACGCTTACAGTCAGTCTTCAAATGGAGAAGTCCTCATTATCGATGGTTCAGCAGACAGTAATCGAAAGGTGTGGTCTTCAAGACTCCAGTCTTTGGGATACCTTACCGGAACAGAGCAGCAACTTCTTACTGAGATACCTGCACTCGCTGGACTTGCTCAAATTATGAGGATTGGAGATGGCCTTGAGGCTTGGTCTATTGAGAAGTTAAGATCATTATTCGAGCATCAAAGCATTCCGTTGCCCAATGGAGGAGTAGATGAGATTTTGCATCCCAGCGAAGAAAACTGGCGCCCTCAGCCACACATACATGTTCTTGAAAACATCGCCCGTTCTTTCCATGTTCGTGGCGGACAAGGTGCACTACGCAGGTGGCTTGCTACGCTTTCTCAGGCAACCCCTCAGCTTGGTGGAAATCGAGAACGGTCTCTTCGAGAGCTTGAAGAGACTCAGTGGTGGTTGCGGTGTATTGCAGAAATGTGGTATCCTCTTCTTGAGACACCCACTCAAGAAGTATTGGAATCCGAATTGTTCGGTTGCTCATCAGGCGAAAAACTCCCCCTTCCTCCGCGTCCCAAGGACGGCTTTCATTGGCTTGATAGGGTGCTCTCGCAACTCGATTGGAGCTCCCTATCAAACCGTACTGCAGGTTTCGACCGCTCTATTGCAGGTTTGCAACATCTACGCGAATCACATAAATTAACCGTTAAAATCCTCGAGAAAGTTGGCCTAGAACCTCCTTCAAGAGGCCAGGATTTCTTCAGTTATTTCGACCATTTACTGCAATTAACGAAGGTTCCACGTTCTCGAAGTAAAGGAAAGCAAATACAAATTCTCTCACCGGAACAAGCACAAGGGGTTGAGGCTGATTTAATTCTCCTTGTTGGATTAGATGTTGGTTCATGGCCTATGAAGTCATCAAACGTACCTTGGCTCGACGCTCCCGCCAAACTGCGCTTAGGCATGCTTCACTCTGACTTGACAATACGTAAGGGACGCCACCATCTGCGACATTTGTTGAATGCCGCATCGACCGTTATCATATTCGACACCAGCATGGAAGAAGGAGGTGGGCCCAGCGCACCTTTAGCTGAGTGGTTCACCGAATTACGTCAAACCGGAGAGATTATTTCCTTACAAGCAGCACCAAATTTTATCCCCGAGGCCGCCCATCAATCGGGCAATCCTCATCGAAGTTGGCATTGGACATCGGACCAATTCGGTGGCGCTTGGCTCACTCCGCGCCCATTCACAATGACTGCAAAAAATGGGGCAATCTTTGGAGAGCGTGCTGGTCATCGTGGACGTGATGAGAGGCAACGTCTAGGGTTAGCTCTCAAAGATGGAAGTCAAGTCTCAGGAAGTGTACTTTCCATGAACGGTGTTGCGATGGCACATGAAGTTCCACTCCAAATAGACCGTGTACACCGTCAACCCACACACAAGAATCTGGGGAAAAATGAGTATTTGCCTTGGAGCTTGCGAAAGAATCTGGTCAGTACTGATGGGCTCGTTCTCCGTCCTAAGAAAGGTCAAGTGTCGTTGGGTAGCAACGAGCACGGTGAATGGCCCCATCTTGGCATGAAGGGTTCGAGGAGTACGGGACCTGCTATTGACCCACGACCGCTTCCAGCATATGATACGCAGAGTGAAATCCTCAATTCAGTCATGGGCTTTTCCTCACCAATCGAAGTCGATGTATGGTCGCCAAGTCGTATACAGTCTTGGCTTGAATGCCCTCGATTATCATGGATGAAAAATCATCTCAAAGTTCAACCTCAAGACTCGCAATCAGAAGATCTCGACAACCGGACGCGTGGAACGATATTACACGATTCAGAGGCAGCTCTTCTTCGAGCACATGGCGTCCCTACTGCGAGTGCGCCTGTCTCTTCCCCCTCTCCTCTCCTTTCAGGTTCAATCGACCAACTTTGGCTTTCGATTTTACAATATTTAGAAGACGAGGTACCTTGGCTCACTCGTAACGATGCAGTTGCGGTTCATCGATGCCGAGAGATGTTGGGGGTGACTCCGGATGTATGGCGAAGTTACTTGGAAGGTGAAGTTGAAATTTCTATCGGTGGGCGTGTTGGTCGAATGCTAATGGCGGATTTTTCACTCACTCACGCAGCGCCCATTGCCTGTGAGTTTGGTATCGGTTTAGATGGTAATCAACCGGTTGTTTTGGACGCTTGCAATGATGAGGGGGAGCCATCACCTTTCAAGATTCGAGGTCGAATTGATCGTGTTGACGAAGTCGTTCTTGAGCCCGAAATGTTGGCTCAGGCCATTGCTGATGGTGTTCTATCAGCAAGTAGTGTGAGTGACCCTATGTCGTTATCCGACAACCCATTACCGCCAGCCAATCGATTGGTTGTCATTCGCGACCTCAAGACCATAAATGGGCCAAAATCTGGAGATAGAGGTAATCGGCATCGCCGAGGATTATTTGATGAAGTGCAACTTGCTTTGTATGCTCGAGCATGGGAACTGCATCACCCCGGCGACAGGGTGGTCGGAATTGGTGTCACTGAAATCGGAGAATCCACCGAACACTATCTCGAAATAGACGAATCAGTAGCGCATTATCTTGAAAACTCTGATTTGGGTGAACGAACATCCTCTTCACAACAACTCTACCGCTTCCCAAATTCGACTTCATCTGTACAGAATGGATTCAGAGCACTGATAGCCGAACGTCTACGCACTTCAAGTCGAGCTATTGATACAGCACGAAACGGTCTTGTTAATGCCACGCCCGGTCGTCATTATTCATACAACTCAATTCGTCACGTATACCCGGACATGTTTGGAGGGAATTCGTAATGATTGTATTCAATCGAAGCCAGCGCCTTGGTTTGGACCTCGATAAACACATCGCTCTTGATGCAGGAGCGGGAACGGGAAAGACGACTGTGATGGCTGAACGTTATGTTCAGCATCTTCTCTCTCATGAGCAACGAGCAACCCATCTTCTCCCCTTAGGCCCGAGAGAACCATTGAGTGGGCATGGCTCGCTTCGTTCCCCGCCTCGCCAGCGAACTGAACAGAAACAGTGGATGGGTCTCCTTCCCAGCGAAGTCGTTGCAATTACTTTTACTAAAAAAGCAGCATCAGAATTGAAAGCACGTATACGTTTGAGAGTTGGACAAACTCGCGCCGGCCCCCTTCACCATGATGACTTGGATGGTATTTACGATCCACGAGTTCGTGACCAAGCAGATGTGGAAATGCTTCTTTCTTCGCTCGATGAAGCGCCAATTTCAACCATTGACGCCTTCCTTTCACAATTGCTATCGCCTCATCTTGATCTTGTTGCAGTTCATCCAAGTCGTGAACAAATTGCAGAGGAACGCTCGCCTTTACTTACTCAAGAGACACTTCAATCTGCATGGCGAATTCGTACGATTTCCGATGCTCTTGAAGCGGGGGTTAGAGGAAATGTTGGAGCGTTTATTTCTGCACGGAATCGTCTTGCAATACTGCTCGGTGGACAAGAACGAGCAGCAGTTGTGCTCAGTGGAATGCTCGGTAAGTCTCTCTTCGTTGAAGAAGCGCACCATGCTATGGTTGCTCGTGCAGAATCAAACGGTTATGATTGGGCAGGTCAAGGACCTATGCCTCACGAGGTTTTGCTGGATATGTTTGTGGGACCTGTAAAAGATATTGCAATTCAATATACGCAGCATTTGCAAGATTTGCTCTCTCAGTGGGTTGACCTTTTTTTGACCCACTCGGCTGATTGTGTTCTGCCCTGTGAACCGGAAATGAACCCGACTCAAACCCGGTTTAATCATTTGACTCATCTTGCTCGTGAGCCGGTCCCAAACAGTCCTGCAACTTGTATTCAACGTGTTTGGCAAATTGCCATGGCTGCGTCTTCTTGGAACCAGTTAGAAAAACAGGACAAGCCTAATTTTTTCCCGAAAGGCGTCCTTCCACAAGCCAATCATTGCAATGGTTGGCCCTCAGGTCTTTGTGGTAAAACAGCTGCGAAAACATTGTCCAAAGGGATTCGAGATGAACTTTATCAGCACGCCGAAGTTCTCGCAAGAAATCTACGTGAACACATGAATTCACGTCAAGGGCTCCTCGTTCGTTTACTTGGAAAATGCTCTTTCTTACTTGACCCCTTATCCGATATGCCATACATGCCTGAAGATTGCGAACTTCGTTCAAGACCAATTGAACCGGTATTCGACGACATCGCTCCTCAAGGCAACCTTCGAATCTCCAGTGAATTGCAAACCAGTGTTCTCAATGATTTACTTCTTGTTCACCGAGGCTGCCAAGATATACTTGCATTGATGAAAGCCCAAGAAGGCGTCCATGACTATGATGATATACAGCGCTTAGCCGCAGACTTACTTCTCGCCCGCTGTCCAGACATTGTCCGTCACTCTTATCCACATGAAGTTGTACAAGCATTGGACCGTATTGGCGATGAGCCATGGTTAGATCAACATATTGCACGCGCAATGAGGCTTGCCGGTGAAGATCAAAGTTGCTTTGAGGACTTAAACCGAAGATATGCTGTATTGCAGACGATACGCCGCCAATTCAGAGCGTTCATTATTGACGAGTATCAAGATACGAACCCCGCACATTTCAGGCTTCTCGCTCGACTCTGGGGGGCTCGGCGATTAAAGCCCGATGACCCTGAAAGACCGCTTGGACCTTGGGACCCTACTGTTTGTATTGTTGGCGATATGAAGCAGAGTATCTACCGTTTTAGACAAGCCGAAGTAACGGTCATGCGCCGTACTGTTGAAGCAATTAAAACCGCTAATGAGATTGAATCGGTCGAGCCTCGACTGGATCACCTGCGACGAGATGGGCATGGTCGTGACCCCCGCCCCGTTGGCGCTGGCGGAGAGAGTGGGTCGTTCATCGTCGGGACAGAAGTCCAGGAATCAACGATTCCTTCACAGCCTTGGGAACATGTTGAATTTGCATTCGAGGATGATGAAAAAGCATTCAATCTTATCGATGAGCAACGCAAGAATCGCCGTGCAATGGGGCACATCGATTTGACATCTAATCACCGAACATTGTCGAATCTCATGGATACCATGAACGGTATGTTCCAAGATGTCTTTGCCCCGAGACACTACCTTTTGCCGGGCGATTGGCATGCTGAACACCAGCATCTTCGCGCTGCTCGAGAAACACAACAACAGGGGGTTTTAGAATGGCTTTTACCGTTACAAATCGATGCACAGGAACCGAGTCTTGAGCTGGACGAATATTTCGACACCTTCACCTCTCCTAAGGCATCGAATACTCACTTAGAAAATGAATTAATTGCATCTCGACTCCAGGCTTTACTCTCTCAACAACCAACCCAGGTTTGGAATGCTGAACAGGGGTCATTTACCCAACTCTCCCCGCAAGCCACCACGGTTCTTCCGGAAGACATTCTCGTTCTTGTTCACTCGCGAAAACACATTCCAGACCTCATTTCTCGACTTCAGTCACGCGGTGTACCCGTAATGGCTGATCGCCAAGGTGCACTGCTTGCTCAACCGGTCGTTTTGCCACTTCTTTCATGTCTCGAATTACTTGCATATCCTACATCTCGACACGCCGCTTTAACGCTTGCACGCTCGCCTATAATGGGATTCAGTGATGTTCAATGTCATGCTTTGATGACGCAAGAAATTGAAGGGAATTGGTGGCAGAAAATACAGCATTTTGCTCCAACCGAATCTGTAAGAACACTTGCTTTGCATCTGGAACATTTAGCGCACTGTGGCGCCGTTCACGATGTGTTTGACATCATCTTGGATCATTCAGATCTTCTTGTCGCTTACCCTGATGACACATCTCGCCAAAACGCAGAATCATTATGCGCATTGTTGGTCAATATAGGCAATGAGCTGGGACATGAACCGGCCGCTCTGTACAATCGAATCAAGGATCTCGATGGTCTTGGAACGAAAGGCCCATCCGCTATTGCCACTCCTTCAGGGGGTGCAGTTCAAATCATGACAATTCATGGGGCAAAAGGACTCCAAGCCCCAGTTGTTGTTGTTGCTGGATTGTTCCATGCAGGAAAGTCAGACTCTTCTCTCGCAGCAAAAAGCAATGTTTTGGTCACCCCTCAAGTTGTAGCAGGTCGAATTAATCCTTGGAATTCCCGAGAACGCCCTGATGATGGGCTTTGGGAATTTGCGAAAAGGATTGACCACGCTCAACGTCAAGCAGAGCGCCGTCGAGAATTTTACGTTGCCCTCACTCGAGTAAAAGATCGGCTTATTTTGGTCGGGTCTCCGAATCGGACTGCAGAAATAGATACAAAAACTCAGAAATTGAATGTCAACGTTCGCCCTTCACTTAAGACGATGGGAGGAATGTTACTCGATGGTCTACGAAGCCTTTCCCATCAAAACTCGGTCGAAGACTCGCCTTGGTTATTGGAAAGCGATGACTTTGCAACGCCTTTAGCAACATACTCGGAAACAGTTCTGTCATTGGACCCGTTTTCATTATCGAATACCTCAAAACTCGGTATTTCGTCGTTGGAAGGAATCCACATTTATCATTCTCCACAATGTTTCCCAACATTACAAACCCTCACTCCTCTGCAACACTGGTATGAAATTGAACAGCGTATGAATGCACTTTCGCAACCCAAATTGGCCCCGACCCCCCTTCCGAAGGTTAGTCAAATCATGAGAATGCCTGCGCATAGCCTTGATTCAAGTTATAATTCTCCTCGTCAACATTGGCTCACAGAAGTCAAAGGATGGAATCCAGAGCCACTGCACTTCTTCTCACCGAATCCAAATATGAAACACCAATCACCGTCATCTTTTCCAGAAGCTACTACATTTGGGACGCTCATGCATCGTTTGATTGAAATTGGTCTTGCCAATCCAGCGTCGAAAAATGCTCCAGCGGTTTCTGTTTTGCCTCCCGCATGGGTGTATGAAGGAAAAGACATGCTCGATGATAGAGAAACCATTCGCCGGGTCATGGCTGAAGAGGGAATCGGGGTTGAAAATTCGGATTTGGAAATCGCTGAAGCAACGGCGCAAAGGTTAGCTGAATTGGGCCGATTAGTTCGTGACGGGTTACTTGGCAAATACGCCGATGGAGGACAATATCATGGTTATGTCGTCGAAGGTTTAAGAACGGAGTTGCCCTTTTATTACGTCAATAAAGTTGTATTTGAGGAACTCTATCGAACCGGATTTTCCGTTAATGGGCCGGTTGCGCTTTCAAAGGTTGACCATGTCGATATTGTATTTGATGGTAGAGCCGACCTTGTTCTCGCCTTACGCAACAGTGAGGGCCATGGATTTTTGCAAGTTGTTGATTTGAAAACCAAAGGTTGCCGTGATTCGTTTAATCCTGAAAACCCGATGGAGGGAAGTCCTTTACAACAATATGAAGGCGATGTTCTCAGTCCTTTTCCTTCAACACCAGCCGAGAGATCGATTCTTGAGCAACATAAACTCCAACTTACTTTGTATTCACTTGCACTTGAATCAATGGAGCAACAAAAACCTGAATCTGAACGTCGAACCATACTCCCTCCCTCTCTACTCATGGGGGCGTCCGGAAGGATTCTTCAAATGACGAGCACAGAATTTGATGATGCAAAGGCAGTGTTTTCACAACATCTCGAATGGATGGCTCAGCTATCTGCTGCGCCCGAAACAGTCAGTGAGCCACCAATTGGAGGCGAAGGAAGCAACAATACCTGTCCATCGTGCTCATTTTGTCGTGGAGATATTCGCCTCTGTGTTGGAGAAGGTGACACACTCGGCCCTCGCCCCTTAAGGAAATGAGTTATTGTTTGTGTCCGACCATCACCAGGGTCCCAACAAAGCCTTCTTTCAATCCGACACGGTGCATTGTTACATTGACAAAACCAGCCTTTAACATCGCTTCATGCCACTGCTCTTCGCTCATTGTAGTCATGTGCACATCGAGGGCATCAGGCCAAGTTAAACTGTCTTGATTTTCAAGATAATGGTCGACGCCAGCGACCAACATTCCATCGCTGTTGAGCCATGAATCATGAAAGATTTTGAGCATTGCTGCAGGGTCTTTGAGGTAATAGAGAAACTCCATACTGTGAATGAAATCGACGCCCTCTGTGGGCTCCCACTCAGGGAGGTTTCCGTGGAAGTAAAACCCAGCAGGGTCCGTTTCCTTTGCTTTTTCTATCATCGTAGCCGAACCATCGACGCCTTCCACTTTTTGGCACATAGGGTCGTCATTTATTTTTCGACACACCCATCCGTTTCCGCAACCAACATCGATAGCAGAGTACGGGCTTGCTCGGGGAATTTGGGCGAGTTGTAACATTTCTTGAACTGAAGCTGCATGTCCGCGCTCCATCCCCTCATCTTTTCCTTTCATTGCCCACTCGCTGAACAATGCAGTTGCTTTTCTCCGGCCCATGTTTGGCTTTGAGCCGAACCATTCCAAGAAGATGTCCATTGCGAAAGGAACATCATTCACCTCGTGATGGAGGGTTCATGCTCGATGTTACCACGACGCTCGATGACGTACTCTATCCTCCAATTGAACCCTATGATTCCGGAATGCTCAGCGTTTCTGAAATGCATACCATTGCGTGGGAAAAAAGCGGTAATCCAGGTGGTTTACCCGTAATTGTCATTCACGGTGGGCCTGGCGGTGGAGGTCAACCAGCATACCGACAATATTTCGATCCAGCAGTGTATAACATCATACAATTTGACCAACGAGGTTGTGGAAAGTCTACGCCTTATGCAGAACTCACAGAAAATAATACGCAAGCCTCTGTTAGCGATATTGAACAACTTAGAGAGGCATTTGGAATTGAGAAGTGGCATGTTTTTGGAGGCTCGTGGGGCTCAACACTGTCGCTCGTATATGCCCAAGAATACCCAAAGAGAGTTGAGAGTTTGATGCTTCGGGGCATTTTTATGTGTCGTAAAAGTGAGTTACACTGGTTTTATCAAGATGGAGCCAGTCATATCTTTCCCGATGCCTTTGAATCCTATCGCGAACATATTCCGAAGCAGGAACAAGGCGATCTCATCCAGGCATATCACACTCGTTTAACCAGCGATGATGTTGAAATTCGCCGTGCAGCAGCAAAAGAATGGACGCGCTGGGAAATGGCTACAAGCCGGCTTTTCCCCGATGCTTCCTACCTTGAAAAAGCCGAAGACCTCGATTTTGCCGTTGCTTTTGCGAGAATAGAATGCCACTACTTCATCAATGGTATTTTTCTGGATGAAGCGCATATTCTCAACCACGTTGATACCATTCAGGAGATTCCATGTAACATCGTTCAAGGTCGATACGATGTCGTCTGTCCTGCTCGCAGTGCATGGGAGTTGCACAAAGCATTACCCAGTAGTAATTTGATAATCGTTCAAGACGCCGGGCACTCAATGGGAGAAGTGAGTATTGCAAGAGAACTCGTAGCAATTACCGACTCTTTTCGTTGATTCCAGTCGTTGAATATCTTGGTCTTTTATCTACGCTTTCAGGCGTCGGCTTGATAGGGTGGAGGTGTGTGGCTGTTCATGGAGGCTTGCCTCCGGGTGAAACAATGACCGAAGAAGGAGCCATTCCCCCAGCCGACACCACGTCAACGGAAACCGTTGAGGATTTGAAAGTCAAAATTGAAGTTCTGTATGAGGCATTTCAAGGCACTCAACAAGATTTAGACGATGCACTTGCTACAATCGAAGTCCTTGAAAAAGAAATTATTGAAGCCGCAGTTGAGAAGGATTCCCTGCAGAGTTTGCTTGATGAAAAAGACAACCGTGTTCGCGAACTTGAACTTCGTGCGGCAATGTCGAGTAAAACCGTTGAACGGCTTGAACCTGAACTCGAGAAAATGGAAGAGAAGTATACTCGAGAAAAAGACCGTCTTGGCAAGGTCTATTCAATTGCCGAAGAACTTGACAACGACCTTCACCTTGCTGTTAAAGAGATGAAGGCTCGTGACGACTGGTATGTCGACCACATGAAGATTTTTGAGGACCTTAATCAAGCGATTAAGGTACGATATGAGATGATTGAAAGCGCAATTGAAGCAGAACGAAAATCACAACACATGGCTCGTGCCTTCACCGAAAGAATCGAAGAAATGGTTGAATCTCGTGCAGCTGAAATGACGATTGAAGAAGCAGAATCGATTAACTCTTCAGAAAGCGCTGAATCTCCGGAAGTGGTGGAAGAAACCACCGCAGAAGAAGCAACTCCTGCATCTGAAGAATCGACCGAAGAATCGACCGAAGAAGTAACCGAAAAGGCTACTGAAGAAGTTGTTGAAGAGAAAGCCAGTTCTGGAACGACAGCAGCTGCTACTTGGGCAGACGGCGAAGATCCTTGGGCTACTGATTGAGGGTTTTTTATGGCAGGTTTGGCCCATGGTGGCCACGCTCCAGTTCTCATCCCAATTCTCATGGGTGGTAGTGCACTCATTATTGGTGCAGTAATCGACCCCCTGTATGGACTCATTCCCTTTTTTGGCATCTTTTGTTTCATGCTTTCAGCCTTCTTCGCTAATTTTTGGAGAGACCCAGACAGGCCAATTCCTCGTGACAAGGGAGTGCTGGTCAGTCCTGCCGATGGACGTGTTATGTTCATTCGACGTGAGCGCGCCACCGGTCGCCGCCCCTCAAAATCAGAGATTGAATCTGGAATGTGTGTGACGGACGCCTTAACCGGGGATTGGTTTCCAGAGCCAACGTCAAATCCCCTTCAATTTGAAACTGAGCAACGCTTTGATGCAGTCCCAAAGGGACAAGAATCAGATACGGATGTTTTCCGAGTTGCCATTTTCATGTCACCCTTAGACGTTCATGTCAATCGTGCGCCACTTGCAGGCACGTTACATCGAATGGAACATAGGGCCGGAAAGGGATTGCGCCGAGGTCCATTTGTTGCTGCGTACAAAAAGGAAAGCCAGTATAACGAACGAGTCCGTAGCGTTTTCAAAAGCAAGGAAGGACTGTTCGTCGAAGTTACTCAAATTTCTGGTGCCTTGGCACGAACCATCGTTCCATGGCTTGATGTTGATTCCGAGGTTCGTCGAGGACAACGCTACGGAATGATTCGACTTGGTTCTCGTGTTGATTTGCGAGTATGCGCAGCATTTTTCACCCCGAATGTATGTTCTGCAGAGGAACAAAATCCTGAATTTCCAAAGGGGGAATTCGTTCAAGCAGGTAGCTCTATTTTGTTCACTCCCATAGGGAATTGATTTGATTTTTCTGTGCGGTGGTTTGAAACCTCAAAGCCGAGCCACTTCACATAGGGGAACTTGATGTCGGGGCCAAAACCATTGACTTTAGTTGGAGAGGGCAACAAAGGTGCCCGTATCCATGACTTGGTCAAGGCACCCGCAAATACTCCATGGGCCCGAGCACGACAGCAATCATGGGACGCAAATGAGCCTGCAACTGTTTATTACACTCCTGAAACCCTTGCCAATGGGACTCCATGCAGTGCTGTAACGGTTATTTTGCGCACCAAGGGTTGTCATTGGTGGTGGTCGAGTGGCTGTACATTTTGTGGATATTTCAACGACACGAGAGACGATGTTACCAATGATGATTTACATGCGCAGTGGGCATACGCGAAGGAAAAGTACGACGATTTCAAAGACCATGCGATGGTAAAGGTCTATACCAGCGGGTCACTCTTGGAAGACCGAGAAATCCCAATAGAGTTCCAAGAAACAGTATTACGTGATTGTCAAGAACTCGGGAAGGAATTGATTGTCGAAAGTCGTTGTGAACAATTGACCGAAAAGAAACTCGCTTGGGCTACGAAAATCAACCAAAGCTTCGCTGTTGCTGTCGGGCTTGAGGCTTACGATGACGAAGTTCTTCGTTTCCATATTAACAAGGGATTCACAACCAAATCATGGGATAGAGCGGTGGCGAACTTGAAAAAGTTCAATATTCGGATTAAGACTTATCTGATGTTTAAGCCGCCTTTTATGAGCGAGGCAGACGCTTTAATTCACGGCGTAAAATGGATTGAGGATGTCGCACAGAGGAGTGATGAAGTCTCGGTTAACCCGATGAATATCCAACGTGGGACAATTATCGACAGACTTCATCGAAATAACGAATACCGCCCACCCTGGCTTTGGTCTTTGGTCGAGATGATCCGCAGAGTTCATCCAACAATTCATCCAAACGGCGGTAAGAACGGAGATGCCGACCAAGTTTGTCGTCTTATCATTCATCCGACTGCTGGTGGGCGTGTTCGAGGTGCTCACAATTGCGGCTCATGTGATTCAGCGGTGGTTGCTGCCATCGAAAGGTATGCAGTATCAGGAGAACTTGATGAATTTGAAGGTCTTTCTTGTTCTTGCGAAGCGGCATGGTGGGAAGAAATTCAGTTGGAGCAAACCCTACCAGTTCCTTTGGGTATCTCAAAACATCGTCGAGGTAATCTTCTTGAACGCCTTCGTTCGCCATAACTGCCGTTTTTAATGATTAAAACGCTCGCAGCGAGGAGTGAATCTTTATCACCGCTCCACTGTTCGCAGGAATGACCCCTACGGGGTCAACTATGGGTGAACCGAGATGACGAATGAAGCAACTTTACCAGATGTGACTGTTGGAACCGGGGAACCGTCGAGCAGTAGGGTTTTCTTGACGTTGTTTGCTGTTGGCATACTTGGCATCCTCGCACTCTTCTCAAATGTCTTTGGCTGGGATAACCTCCCTCTGCTCGGAGAACTCGTTCCATTGATTGGAAACCTTGGTGGTAGCGGAATTTGGTATTATTTGATCGGGATTTTGGTTGGCCTTGGTGCTATTGTTGCCTCAATTCTTAGCGAGGTCGTTGTCGATTAGGAGGTGTGATGTATGGAAACCGTATTCATTTCAGCTGCTCTCATGGTCGGTGTCCTCGGTCTCGTTTCGAACTATCTGGTTCGAGGCATTGGAGGAATGGCCAGTTCCCTTCGTCAAATTGGTATGTTCTTGTTGAACAAGGCGCCTGCAGGTTTAATCGATTTGTTCAACGATAAACCAGGTAGCGGTACCAAAACATGGATGCGCTTTGGAATGGGCTGGTTCTTCATGGCTTGTCTCGGTATGTTCCTTGGCATATGGCATCGTTATGATCCAACTGCGCTCAATTCTCTTTCCAGCGTCGGGTGGAGTTATGATGACGGCTCAATGCTCACCGATTATACAGAAATTTTCTTTTCAACAGCAATGAATTATTTGTTGATTGGAGCTGCTTTGATTGCAATTTCGCGCTCCTCTCAAGGCCGACTTGCAAGTGAGGCCAGCGCTTCAATGGTCGCCGTTCTTCTCACTGCATCGACAATTGGTGTCCTTCTGCTTCCTGCAATATTCTCGTTTGTTACTCTTGAAAACGAAGCGGTCATTTTGGAGACTCTACAGAATGTCTCACTGCTTCTCGTCTCCTCGATGCTCCATATTGCCTTATTCATCAACGTGCTCATCACGATTGGAGACCGAGAGCACGATGACCTCTCCCCGACAACATGGTTCCTTGTTCTGGCATTGGTTGCTAAGATTCTGGGTATGCTGTTTATCTTCTTTGGAGAACTTTTGGGTTCCACACAAACGGTTTGGATGGCCGAGCGCGTCGTTACTGGGTGGGTTCCACTTGCGTTGATTTTCGCTGCTGCCTACCACATCATCCCGTATACGGCAGGTAAGCCCGTTTGGTCTGAATCGATGCAGAAAACCAACTTGCTGTTCCTCTTTATCACCGTACCGCCGTTTTTCCTCTCTTCGGCAAACAGTGGAGAACTCTTGCAGAACGTTGGTGCTCTTCTCATGACGCTCGGCCTTCTGCCAATTCTTGCAGGTTCTTTCAACATGGTTGCTACTGCAGCCACAAATCCAGAGCGAATTGTCAAAAGCCCCGGTGCTTTTGCAGCAACGGCAGCTATGATGCTCTTGCCAATTTATGCCATTGGTGGTTTCTTTACCGGAATGGACACATTCGTTGGAATGGATAAACTCGGGTCTATGGCACACACCATTGATACCGGGTTTGTCTCTACGATTGGAAGTTTGATGATGCTCGCAGTCCTCTTCACATCTTATCCTCTTGCCGCACGCAAGAAGTTAGCAAAAGCCTCGAATGCTCAACTCGCAGTTTGGCTCACCATCATAGGTGGAGTTGCTTCAACCATTTCTGCACTCATAGGTGACTTTACCACATATGCTGTATCTGAATCTGGAATAGAAGATGCAATCGCATCTACCGAGGGCTTCTTTTTGACCTCAGCTGCAACATTCTACTTGGTTACCATTGCGAGTATGCTTGCGGCTCTCTCAATGATTCATACCGGACGTCCAAACAATGCAGCATATTCTGATTTGTCTTCAAAGAGCGATATTGATTCCTACACGCTTGTCGAAGGAACAACCTCTATTCGAGTGCTCCTTGGTCGTGGAGTCGGTGTTGACACAGCACTTCACATTGGCGAGGTTGAAGAAGACGAAGGCGGCTCTTCAATCATTCAAGTATCTGCTCAACTCCATAATGATGAAGTGACGGAATTCCCAGTTCCAGAAGAACTGGTAATGCTCGCCCAATTCCTCAAGCAGACAAAGCAATCCATCTTTGAATTTTTCAGTTCCATTGATTTAGATGAATCTGGGGAAATAGACGGATATGAATTTCAACAAGCGTTAGCAAAGTCGAAAATCGCAAACCTCCCTCCTTGGGAAATGGAACGATTGGTTTCTGCTGTCGACCTTGACGGAGATGGGCGTCTTAATCTTCCTGAATTGGATATTATGCTTGCAAAGATTCGAAACGATATTCTCGACTCCGAGGAAGAATGACCACGCTCACATGGTGGAATCACTGTGAAAATCGGACTTGTTGGTAAACCGAATGTAGGTAAGTCTACCTTTTTCAGCGCAGCAACCTTAGCGAAAGTGGACATCGCAAACTATCCCTTTTGTACCATTGAACCCAATGTTGGTGTCGCTTTTGTAGCCGCAAGAATCCAATGTCCTTGCAAAGATATACGACAACGTCTCGAGGCTGAAGGACGACTTGACGCTGCATCACCAGATGACCCGCGTCAAGGGAGTTTATGTGAACCACGGACGGGCTCATGTATTGCCCATCGACGTCTTGTACCCTGTTTTTTGGTCGACATCGCAGGATTAGTTCCAGGCGCCAGCGAAGGACGAGGTAGAGGCAATGCATTCCTTGCCGATTTGGCGAATTGTGATGCATTGGTTCAGGTAATTGATGCTGCAGGTACGACCGATATTGAAGGAAATCCTCAAGGTGCAAATCAACCTAAAGAAGTAGCACAGCAACGTATTCGTGAGGA
Organism: uncultured euryarchaeote; assembly: GCA_937897365.1. Taxonomy (GTDB): domain Archaea; phylum Thermoplasmatota; class Poseidoniia; order Poseidoniales; family Poseidoniaceae; genus MGIIa-L1. The sequence continues at coordinate 5,392 of CALCOP010000094.1, read as the reverse complement.
GATTGAATTTCTTGGTGGAGAATTAGATGCATGGATTGCAGGATTACTCAACGATGGCTGGACACGAGGCGTTCGCCGCGTACAAGCAGAAGGGGAGAAAGGTCTGGTAACGTACATCCATGAACGGCTAACCGGTCTTGGATCCACACCACAATCCATTGCAACTTCTTTTGAGGCATTCAAAGAAAAAAATGGAGACATAGGTAGTCCATGGGATTGGAACTCCGAGGTTATTGCATCGCTCGCTTTCCATGTTCGAACATTGCTTTTCCCCATCCACATCGCCGCTAATAAGTATGACATCGCACCTGAAGGCGTTCTCGACGGTATTTCTGCAAATGGCACGCTCATGCCATGTATGGCTGATGTCGAATTGGCACTCCGTCGGGCTTCCTCCGCTGAATTGATTGCGTATATTCCGGGGCAAAAATCATTTGATTTTGTCAACAAAGATGCCCTTTCTGAACCACAGATGATAGCCTTGAATCACATGCTGGAACGACTTTCCACCCACGGTGGTACGGGGGTTTCAACACTTATTGATACCGTTCTATTTGACGAATTGAACCATATTGTCGTTTATCCTGTTCAAGATGAAACGCACTGGACAGATGGGGATGGTAAAGTACTTCCAGATGCATTTGTCGTGCCTTCCGGAATACAAGCAAAAAATCTTGCTTACAAAGTCCACAGTGATCTTGGTGACGGTTTTATTCGAGGTGTCGACGGACGTAGCCGCCGGGTCGTTGGTGCTGAACATGAGATGAGCGACGGAGACGTCCTCAAAATCCACGCTAAAACGTGATCAGTGTCCTTCTGGACGGTCATATGAGGGGGTAAGACGAGCCATGTCGCCTGAGTATTGTCCACCGCGATAAATGAACCAAACAGGAGCAATCAATGTCAATATAATGAGGAGTCCGAGGAAATACCAACCCCACGGATTCACATCGCTAAGTACCATAATCCAAAGTGTCCAAAGCAGGGGGATATACATGAAAATGCTGTATCGGCGGGCCATTATTTGCAACCGTGCACTTCGAAGTGGGTCGTCAAACATGTTTGCAGCCTCCTCTTTCGTCACGAGTCCCAGTTCCAATCCACACCGGACACAAACTTGAGTTCGAGGTCCATTTCCATGGATAAACTGCTCCCGAGAATAGGTGCTTGAACAATGTCTGCATATCGGCATGGCACTCCCTCAGTCAACCCATACGCTCCCGATTCTTCAAGCATCCGCTTTACAGGCGAGAAAACTCTTGAGTAATTCAAGGCCTTCTCTTGAACCAACGGATTCAGGATGGAATTGTACTCCATGAATTTGCAGAACGGGGTGTTGGATGGCCATGATTGCTCCGGTAACCGCTTCATGTGCGGTTTCGATGAAGGGTGATGCACCTGTAGTAGATACCGCTAATGAATTGTAACGGGTGAATGAGGTAGGTGATTGTAATGTTGAGAAAACGCCATCCCTGGTATGTTCGCATGAACGTGGAGCGCCGTGAACTGGACCATTCGGAGCCCGTATGAGTTCCATTCCCGCAGCGACACCAAGAGCTTGATGGCCGAGACAAATACCCAAAAGAGGTACTTTGATCTGTTGTTTCAAAACAGCGTGTGCTAATTCCATTGTCAGAGGTGAATCAGTCGGAACACCTGGTCCAGGTCCCAAGACAATATGACTGGGCTGTAATCGATCAATGAACGCACAACATGAGCCAGAATCCCAAATATCAGTCTCCCCCTCGCGAGCCCTGTAAATGAGTACTTCATGCCCTAAACCGGCAATTGCATGTGCAATGTTTAGTGTAAAGGAATCGAGATTATCGATAAGTAAGACGCAGCCTTTCGCATCCGTATCTCCATCTACAAATCGTACCTCTGCTTTCAGTGTTGCAGGTGGTACTCCTTCGATATCTAAGCGATAGCTTTTGAGTTCACCTGTTGGTAATTTCTTATCATCTCCTTCAATCCATCCGCATGCTTTACGAAGTGCAGCAGCCTTCCATTTGGCTTCCTGCACCTCTGTTTTAGGATGCGAACCAATGGTAATCCCTCCTCCTGCTGCAACATCAGCGAACCATTTTTCCTTTCGCTTTTGTGCGATTAAAGTTCGAATGAGGATGTTCCATGAACTCGCTCCAGAAAAGACGTCAATCCAACCGATTGAACCGGTCCAGAAAGAGCGAGGACGTTTTTCTAACTCATCAATTGCAGCGCAAACAACTGTCCGTGGGCAACCCGTGATACTCCCTCCAGGGAAGACTGCTTGAAGTGCGGTTAATCCGTTTGAGCCTTCTTTTAGTACAGCGGAAAGATGCGAAACAAGGTGTTGGACTTGCGAATAGGCTTCAACATCAAATCGTTCAACTTTGACACTCCCCACTTCAGCAACGGCGGAGATATCATTTCGCATCAAATCGACCAGCATTCGGTGCTCAGCACGTTCTTTCTCATCGTTCACCATTTCTAAACGCAATTCCTTTTCTTGCTCAACGTTTGCACCTCGTGGCCGAGTACCCTTGATAGGTGAAGTGAAAACGGAGACTCCGTCACTCTTGAGTAAGGATTCTGGTGAAGAGCAGACTAATGAAAAACCAAGGTCCGGTACCTCAAGATAGGCTGAAAACGGTGCAGGATTTTTTTCATTGAGTCGTTGGAAAACATTTCGAGGGTGTTCTTTAATTTCTCCACTCCACCATCGTCCTACATTGACTTGATACATTTGTCCTGCGCGAATACTTTCACATATTGCTTCAATCGTATTCTCATGTTCTTCGTCACTCATTGAACTTGTTTCGGCCGACGGTGACGGTTTCTGCAATTCTTTTAGCGGCTCATACGTTTCCATATTTTCAGAAATTTTGACACCCCATGTATCGCCTGGAAGAGCATAATTTTCGATACGATCGTGTTCCTTATCATGAATTACGATCCTTTCCACAAGCCACAAAATGGTGAGTAATTCTTTTTCATCTGGAAGGTGTTGAAGCTGAACGGGTTGTGTCCATTGAACCATGTCATATGCGAATGCACCCGCCCAAAATGGACGTTGGGGTAATGCAGGATTTGGTGATGTTTCGAAGTTTTCGTACGGCGTATGGGTTTTGAGTTTTGTGAGAAGTTCGGAAAGAGAGCTTGCAAATATCGAAGTCGAGTGATACCAACACCCGTGCTTCCACTCTTCAAGTTCAGCAACAAAAGGAGATTTTTCTTTCACCAAGACGACTTCTCCGCTGAGAGGGCTGTGTTTTTTACCGGCTGGGATCTTGTTTCTGTTCGGTTGCCGAACAAGCACTCTTTTGCGTGAAGGTCCGCATATTATTGAAAATTGAGCGAGGTGCGTGTGTGGTCCGCCGGAATAAAGGAGTAATTCATCAGGTCCACCAAAATGGACAGCCTTCTCGCCAAGCAGACCCATTTTTTTCCAATGGGCGTTTAACGAAAGAAAATCTCGGCTCATTGGATCATCCTCACATCAATCCAGGTTGTTTGGTCTCGGTAATGTAATTCTAAAAGTGACTGACAAAGCATGGTAAGTGCTTCGCCTTCTCCAAGTGCCTCTCCATCAAGTGAGAGTATACGGCATGCTCCAATTCCACTTCCAATGGCAACAACTTCTGCTGCCCGAGCGACCAAACGCTCATTCAATCGGCCAAACTGAACTGGTATGCCTGCGGATTCGATACCGCTGAGAAGCGTTTGCAATGTAATACTTGTAACGCCACCTTCGCTCGGGGCTGCGACCCATGCAACACCGTCTTCATCCAGCACAATTGGTGCAGCCCGATCCGCATCAACAATTGCAAAATCATGAACGTGAAAGGCCAAATCTGCACCTTGTTTTTTAGCAACTGCATGTGCATCGAGGTATGGTTGCCAATCACCGTGTTTTGTTCCATTAATTTTCATCGACCATCGTGGTGCTGGTCGTGTAATTGCGTCGATTTCTTCATTTCTCAACTCAAGTTTACGGATGTCAAAAGAAAGTTCTCCAAGATTGGAACATTCAACACGGAGCAAGAAAGTTGGTTTTCGAGAATGCTGATAGAGACCTTCTTGAGCCACCTTTTGGAAAAAAGTAGCGATACGCAGTGAAAAATCATCTGGTAATTCAATACGCAAGAGTTTAGCATGAGCTCTCAATCTTTCAAGATGCAGATTCCAATCTGCTAAACAGAAACCTCCATCCCACAGGGCGGTTGTAAAGACCGCATTACGGGGGCTACTGGTTTGTTCATCACCCATTGGCACGCCTCAAAGCAAGTCATCCAAGAATGATGTATCAATGCTCGCCTCAGGTAGCTGTGGTGAGTTTTGTCCCGAAAGGTCGTTCATCAATGCATTGTTCTGTGCAGGTTGCATAACAGGTTGTGCTGGTTGGTATGCAGGACGTCCGTAGATGTCTTGATTCTCGATACGTTGTGCTGCTGCATAGATGTCATTTTCTTGTTCGATATTTGGCACAGTTTTACTCGCAACCTGAGGCATTGCTGGTGGGATATCAGATCCCCAGCCGTCATCTTGTATCCCCCAAGTTGCTTCCTGTAATTCGAGTGTTTGATCGCGTCGTCGCTGTCCTCCACGAGAACGAACAATGGCAACAAGTAACAGTACTGCAATGAACAAGAGTCCTGCAGCCAGAAGGTTTGGTGTGGTAAGGAGTGACGAGAAATCATTTTCATTTGTAGCATCTTGATTACCATCTCCGTTCGTATTTTCTTTTCCATATACATCAAGCATTATCGCTTCAACTTCTTCCCGTTCAAAGAGGTCGTCAAACGGTGTAACGGCTACATACCACGCAGATGTGTTTACCAATGGATTGTAATTATTTGGCGTAATAAGGAATGAATTTGATGCTTTCACCTCGGCTACGAAATCAGCATCTGAATTTGATGTGAAATCGTTCGATGAAATGTATACACGATATCCACGGACACTCGAATCATCGGAGTGGCTCCATTCCACCAGAATATTTTCTTCAGAGTTCCAAGAAAGCACGATGTTTTCGATTTCATCAAGATATCCGCCTAAATCATCGACATCGTCATCTACAGACTGCGCTGAAACAGTAGCGAGGTTGATTTCTTGAGCATTTCCAGCAGTATCTCGAACGACGACAGCTACCCAGATTTCGAGTCCCTCGATGACCGGAGTGTCACCCGCAACGACTTCGATAGTAAGTGGAAGGTCAGGTAAGCGGGAAAGAGTCGCAATCGGAGTGGCAGGACCGGTACTTCCCATACCAATGGCGTCAAATGACCAAGTTGCAGCATAGACTTCGTATGTAGCAACGTCACTTTCATTGCTTAATTCAAAGTCAAGAAGCAGAGCGCTCCCATCATCATTTGGACGGTCATAGAGATTTAAATTGCTGAGAGGAGCAGGG
>CALCOP010000093.1 GCA_937897365.1 uncultured euryarchaeote | reverse complement strand
TGCAACAGAGATTCGGTAAGATTAGTGATGTTGATGATTCCCAAGAACCACCACCTCAAGAGCCGCGCCCTAAGCATGTTCCTTGTCATGCTGATGTTACTTTCGACCACCGCTGCAATTGCTTCTACCGCAAGTGCATCTATGGCTCGTTCTTACACGACCAACCGTGACCCGCATGATGTTGCTATAGGCGATTTCGATTGTGACGGATTCAATGATTTGGCGATGGCGACTGACGGCACACACACTATTTCGATTCTCTGGAACGATGGTAACGGTGATTTCAGCGAGCGTCAAGACGTTTGGGTCTCAAAGAACACCAGCCGTAATGCAGACTGGGATGAGTTTTCCAATGTTCAATTCATTGAAGTTGGTGAATTTACTGGCGATTCTGCAATTGATATCGTGATTTTCCAAAGAAACAATCCATTCAAGACCGATGACAACGGTGCACCTGCTGGTGAACCAGGGAACGTGACTATCATCGAAAACGGTGGATGTGGCGAACAAACTTGGAGCATCGGTGCTCGATTCACTCACTTCTGGGCTTGGGACCTCGCAGTGGGCGATGCAAACCAGGATGGAAATGACGATGTCTATGTTTTGGATTTGCTTGCTGACTTAGCGACACAACGTGTCGTCACCTACCGTGGACCAATTACAAGCAATACACAAGGTACCATTACAACTCTTGGCTCCTCTCAGCAAAACTCCTACCAAAATATGGAAATCGGAGATTGGGGTGAGACCGAAACAGGTGGTCTTTCGGGAACCTGTACCGACGACGACATATGGCTACAACGTAACGAAGGTGTTGATTACAGCACAGGTCAACCCACCAACCCTGGTAACGATGACAACATGACGATCATCGAATTCAGTTGTCTGACCAACACGTATCCTGCAACTTACACGTTCAGCGCAACCAGCCCACCACCGAACTCTCATGTCATCAACATGAACACTGTGTTCTCGCGAAACTTCGACATTGGTGATATGAATAATGACGGTGTTATCGATGCTATGGTGCTTATCGACGGAAACCTCGAAAACGTCACTTATGTCACATCTTCCGCTGTTGGAACTTGGAGCTCACCTACACTTGCTTACTTCGGTCCTTACATCTCTTACGAAGTCGCTGTTACAGATTTGAATGGTGATCAAGAACCTGATTTCATTAACCCTACCATCGCATACCAACTCAACACCACCGACTCTGCGGGCGGTTCAACATCTTCATTCTATCTCAATTTCCCAACAACGGTTCAAGTTACCCTTTCAGACGGAAATGGTGGCCATTTGGGGCCACTTTCCTATGAGGCAGGTCGAAGACCGAATGTTGTCGCAGTTGGACAACTTGCTGGAGCAAGTAACTCTGCAGACGATTTGGTTGTCGGACACGCAAACTGGAGATTTGGAAGCTGGAGAGACAATTTCGGCTGGGAAGGACAATATGACACAGTTTCTGTTATCGAAATGGACAGTAAAGACTTGTCCGTCTCCTCAATAGAAATTTCCCCTGTTGACAAGTTCTACGGTATAGTTGGTGAAGGTACTCGTGACATCAACGTCACAGTCACCAATACCGGTATGGATATCCTCAACGGCCAACAAGCAACCCTTGATGTTGAATTGAAAGTCGTTGATCAACTCAACTCCTCCAACACGACCGTCTATGAAATGGATTGGGATGCCCCTGAGAACAAGGCTGCGTGCGGTGGATGTACGTGGACGTTTGAGGAATACGTCGACCAGTCGACATACTGGCACGAAGAAACCAATCACTCAATCAGTGATGATGATTATGACTTTAACGCTCGAGAAACACTTGACAAGTCGCCAGATGTTGCGGCAAATTACAACAATCCTACCGATTTCATGTGGGCAGGTCAAACAAATACAAATGCCTCAGGAGATACATGGACTGGTTACGGTAAAAACTGGGACGATGCTATGGTTTTGGAAGACGTCGACCTTTCCGGTTCCGATCGTGCATTCATGAGCCTTGAACTGTTCCAACACCTTGGACACGGTGTCTTAGGAAGCTTGGATCAATCAGGTAATTATCTCGCTGGCGATGTTTGGGACGACATTGCGATGATTGAAGTTGGCAGTGTCGAGACCGGCTGGTCTACTATCTCTTGTCCACAAAGCGCACAACTCGCCGGTGCATGTGCATCCGGCGAATCAATGTGGGGCGGATTTGACATGGACCGCATGTATAAGCAGGCTATTGGTGGTGCACCAGAAGGAATTTACTATTACGGTGTCTACTCCTTTGGAACCTATTATGGTTGGAATAACTTCACTGAAGATGGCGTTGGAGCATTTGACCTCAGTCCATGGGCAGGAGAAACAATCGACATTCGATTCCGTCTACGAACAGGCTTTGAAGGTTCAGTTTCAGATGATAACGAAACACTCTGGTCAGGCCGTGACGGATTTGCTGTTGACAATCTAACGATTTGGAAGCAAACGACTGCTTTCCGGCCAAACCCACAGACTCAACAGGCTAACATTGCACTCAACAACCTTGGCCCCGGTGAAGAATACACATCATCGATTACTGCAGATTTGTTGAACGATACAACATACAGAATCTCTGCTACACTCAGTGGTAATACATGGGACGAACAATCTCAAAATGACGAGATTATCGGTTACATTACTCCATTCAACCTTTACGACCCAATGGTCGAGAGCCTTGAGTATTTCAATCCAGGTGGATTGTATGCTGAAGGCATCTTTGATATCGAGGTAGCAACCAATAACTGGGGTAATACTGCAGTTGACTTTGATGTCAAAGCCTCTGTCTTCTCTGCTACACCCTCTGACATTTATTGTGGTACTCCAAGTGCTCTGTGTGAAGAGACATTTGAAGGCGGCACCGACGGTTACCGATACGAAGAAAGTCAAAACCCACAAGGTGCACTTTACGACGAAGCTTCATGTCAAGACAAGATCTTCAACAACTATGCCTATTGGTTTGGTCATCCGTGTGATACCGGCTCAAACGGCTACGGCGATGCGTGGGCAAACGAGACGCTTACCATACCTGACATTGATTTGACTTCGATGAGCGGCGATTTCGTTTCGCTCAACTTTGAATATTATGCCGATACATTCTACGGAATTGATTCTGATGGAACAAGTATTGTTGACGTAAATGATTACGCTGCTATGACTCTCGATATTCTCCGTGACGGCGCAACTTACAGCAGCGTTGTCATGGGACAATGGAATGATTACAATGAAGACGGTACCTGCCAAGTTGATGAGAACGGTGACAATATCGTCAACGCTTCTGAACCAATTGACATCGCAGAAATCTCCTACATTGGTGATGACGCCTCTACGGATGGCTCTTCAGGAAACTACAATGTATTCTTCAACACAAACGATCTTGTTGCAACGACAAGTATCGATTTGACTCACTTGTATGTCCTTAACACTTCAGATACGAACTCGGCAAACTGGGACTTTGAATGTATGTCGCTTTCAGGTTCCACTGTTGATATCAACTTTGAGTTCCAGTCCGATGACGATGGACGAAATGGTGTTAACGACGGTTTCAAGGGAGTTGCGTTCAACAACATCACTTTGCAAGAATTCACCTTCGTTGAAGACAATGCATACACTATTTCACGAACCAATGTCGATGCTGAACAATCCTCAGTTGACTTCGTGGCGAGCCACGAGTTCTATGCTGGAGTGTATAAGATTGAAGTTGAGACAATTTTCGACAACACTACTGTTGGAAAGTCGTGGTTCAATGACAACGAATTGTCGGTATCAAATAACAGAGAGACCGTCATTTTCAACGTTGAATCGGTTGACATCACTCTTGGTAAGCCAAATACGCTCAACTGTTTGAACGACCAGACGCTCGAGTGTGTAATGCCTATTGACAGTGCACTCACTCATGACTGGACTGTGAAAGCAACCAACGGCGTTCTGGCTGGTGATTACGTCTTCAACATGAACATCTATGACATGACTGCTGGCTCAGTTGCACATACAACAACCGCTGGTCCTGCTCAATCTTTGGAGTCGCACCAACTCATTGACATTACATTCACGCCGTGGAACGGATGGATTGACGGTCACGAATACAACATCAGTTTCGATTCAGAACTTGCCAATGGCAACCCATCTGGAAACGTTCGATATTTCCATGCAACCTTTGCAGACCATGTCGATGTCGCAATTCTTTCAGATACTTCGCCTCGCACCACTGCAATCAAGCAAGACCTTGACTTACTTGGAATGTCGTACACGCAGTATGACATCAACGACTGGGATACATACTTCCTCAGTGGTTGGTTTACCCACTACGACAAGATTGTCTTGCCTTGGCAAACCGATATCGCTGCTAAAGACATCGAAAACGGTGGCCGTGGCTATTATCAAAAGTTAGGTTCAACTGCGAACAAGAATACATTGGAAGGATTCATGTTTGCTGGCGGAACAGTACAAGCTCACCTTGGTCCTCAAGGTAGTCAAATCTACGGACTTGGCCAAGGCCTCTCTGGACGCCTACCGTTTGGCTTGAATATTGCAAGTAAAAACTTGAATGACGCCCCGATCACATACGCTGAAACCAACTTCGCAGACCCATACCATCCGCTGATGGACAATGTGGATTTGGCTGCATTCCAAGGCTTTGACGCATCCTCTACAGTAGCAACTGCGATATTAGATACCAACTCACAGAGTGCGAACAATGTTCCAGAACGCTGTGGTGGATACAGTGAAACAAAGAAGGACGGAACATTCCAGCGAATTATTCGTCAAGACGGAACTGCTGCTGAACAAAAAGATACGATTCTTGGTGTGTGCAGTTACCAATCTGGTGGTATGATTATCTCAACCATTGACGTGGCAACCCACTCTGAACGTGCCGACAGCACGACGTTGCCTCTGCTTGGTAACATGCTCAGCTACCAAGTGACGCCCTACCCATCTGGATTCGGTATTCTTGGTAATGGCTTAGACTTGAAAATCAATGATGTTACACCGGATAACGACCCAAGCACTGGAGGCTATGTTGACCATTACATCAAGAGTGATGCAGAGTTGACTTTCTCTTACGTGACCGATACCACGGAAGTTCTCGAAACAGATTGGATCATTGACGGGCCCACCTCCTGGACAGGAGCTACCATGGCAAGTGGAACCGACCACACGGATACAACCAACCCGGTCATGACATTCTGTAAGGTCGACCTTTCATCCGCTACCGGCTGTGCTCAAGGTGAGCAGTGGCACATTACATTGTTACTCCACGATGCTGCAGGTCACTCTCGTGTGATTTCAGTCACCGTTGAGACAAACGATGTTTATGCTGACGCATTCCGCCCAACTGCAGATGCTGAAATTGATATGCGTGATGAATATG